>WHTS01000003.1 GCA_009377585.1 Betaproteobacteria bacterium | reverse complement strand
GGAGCCGGGATGATTCGGATGCGCGCCGACGAACTCGCGCACAGCGGTCACGAAAGCGGCGAGCGAGCCTTTCATGTCCGCGGCGCCGCGCCCGTACAGCTTCCCGTCGCGGATCGTGGGCACGAACGGATCGCTGTCCCATTTCTCCCTCGGCCCGGTCGGCACGACATCGGTGTGGCCCGCCAAACAGACCAGCGGCCCGGCATCGCCGCGGCGCGCCCACAAGTTGGTCACGCCATTGCGTATCACGGTCTCGAAACGAAATCCGAGCGGCGCGAGCTGTTCGCGGATGAACTCCTGGCAGCCGCAATCATCGGGCGTGACGGACGGGCGGGCGATCAAAGCTTTGGCGAGATCGAGAGTCGTGATCGGCATGGCAGGAATACGACGGCGTTGGAGGCGTTGCGAGTATAGCGTGCGCGCGTGCGGCCCTAAGCCGGGCAGCGCACCAGACGAGACTGCTACAATCGACGCATCCCCCGATTGGCCCATCCGACGCATGCGAAGCTGCGTTCGTCGCGGGACAGCTGCGAGAAGCGAGACCGCCGTGCCACCATTCGATCGCTCGTTGTTGGCGAGCGCTGACATTTGCCCTGTTGATCTGTTTGCGCGCCATGACACCGTGCCTGCGCGCGCTCACCCGAGCCGGAGGCAGCCATGACGGAAGCCGCGGTGGCCGTCGGCGTGCTGGTCTCGGACCGGTTTCCCGCCGATCTGGCGCAGCGCTGCGAGCGCTACGCCGGGGGCATCGGCCGCAGGCTTGCCTGGATTCCTGTCCCCGCCGACCCCCAGGCGCGCGTGCCGGATGACCTTCTTCCCAGCATCCAGGTCGCCTTCTATACCAGCGACGTGTATGAGACCCGGCCACGCTCATTCTTTTCCGCGGTGCGCAAGGCGCCGAACCTGCGTTGGCTGCAGACGTTCAACGTCGGCGTCGACCATCCCATCTTCGCCGAACTGCTCGGCCGCGGTATCCGCGTCACCTCCGCCGCCGGCACTTCCGCCGTGCCGATTGCCCAGTCGGCCATCACCGGGCTGCTCATGCTGGCGCGCGGCTTTCCGGCCTGGATCAAGGCGCAGCAGGCCCATACCTGGCTGCAGTTCCGGGGTTCGACCGGACCGGCCGACCTGGCCGGACAGACGCTGTGCGTGCTCGGCATGGGCAGCATCGGCACCGAAATCGCCCGGCTCGGCCAGGCGCTCGGCCTGACGGTGATCGGCATCCGCCGCAGCGCGCGCACGCCTGCCGATCCGGTAGCCGAAATGCACACGCCCGAAGCGCTCGCTGGAATGCTGCCGCGCTGCAACTGGCTCGCCATCGCTTGTCCGCTGACCGCCGAGACGCGAAGACTCATCGACGGCCCGATGCTCGCCCGCCTGCCGCAAGGCGCCCGGGTGATCAACGTCGCCCGCGGCGAGATCGTGGACGAGGCCGCGCTCATCACAGCGCTTTCGGACGGACACCTCTCAGGGGCTTACCTGGACGTATTCGAAAAGGAGCCGCTGCCGCCGGAATCGCCGCTGTGGGATTTGCCGAACGTCATCGTCACACCGCATAACTGCGGCGCGTCCAGCGGCAACGACATTCGGGTACTGGCACTCTTCGGCGCCAACCTCGAACACTGGCTGAGCGGCCGGGCGCTCGTCAACGAGGTAAGCCCGAGATCCACGTAAGCACACACTCACTTACTCCGTATCGCCCGATACGGCTCAAAATGGAGGAAAGAATGGCAAGGTCTGCCCTGCTGCACATGGGTGCTGCCGCAATCATGGCGGCATCCGCATCACAAGCTTGGTCGCAGAACTATCCTGCCCGGACGGTACGCGTGGTTGTCCCGTACGCAGCCGGCGGCAACACCGACATCGTGACACGGCTGATCGCTCGGCACCTGTCCACCGACTGGGGTCAACAGGTGATCGTCGACAACCGGGCCGGCGGCGCAACCAATATCGGCTCCGAGCTGGTCGCCCGCGCTCAGCCCGACGGCTACACCCTGCTCATGGGCGGGGCGTCGAACGCGATCAACATGACGCTGTTCAAGAAGCCGCCGTACAGCACGTTGAAGGACTTCACCCCTGTCGTGCTCTGCACGGTGGGCGCGAATCTGCTCTCGGTTCATCCCTCGATTCCAGTCAAGAACCTGGGCGAGCTGATCGCGCTGGCCAAAGCCAAGCCGGGTCAGCTCAATTTCGCCTCGTCGGGTATCGGCTCGTCCAACCACATGGCGGGCGAGCTGTTCAAGCTGATGGCCAAGATCGACATCGCGCACGTGCCGTACAAGGGCAACAACCCGGCGCTCGCCGACCTGGTCGGCGGCCATATCGAGATGGGATTCGCGGGCATCACCGCGCAGGTCCCGCTGATGAAGGCCGGCAAGCTCAGAGGCATCGCCCTGAGCAGCAAGGAGCGCTTTCCCGCCGTCCCGGAAATTCCCACCTTCAACGAGTCCGGCGTGCCGGGCTACGAGAGCAGCACCTTCTTCGGTCTGCTCGCACCGAGCGGCACGCCCGCCGACATCGTACGCAAGGTCAACGCGGACGTAGCCAAGGTTCTCGCCCGCCAGGACGTCCGCGATCGGCTGACCGAAGGCGGCCAGATCACGGGCGGCGCTCCGAGCGAGCAGTTCGACAAGTTCTTGCGCGACGAAGTCGCCAAGTATGCGAAGGTGATCAAGGTGGCCAAGGTGCCGTTGCAGTAAGGTCGCCGTTGCCCCAGGGCATGGTTTTCGCGGCGCACGGCGTTTTCATGTGCACGCCATGATCCTGAACTCTCCGGAGTTCTCCCGCCTGCTGAACCCGCGCGCCGTCGCCGTCGTCGGCGCGTCGGCCGATCCGGACCGCATCGGCAGCCAGCCGGTGCGGTTTCTCACCGAATACGGATTCGCCGGCCAGGTCTATCCGGTCAATCCGAAATACGCCGAGCTCGCCGGCATCCCCTGCTACCCCGACCTGGCTTCGGTGCCCCAGCCGTGCGATGTGGCGATCATTGCCGTGGCCGCGCGGCACGTCGCGGCCACCATTGTCCAGTGCGGCGAGGCCAGGATTCCGTTCGCCATCGTGTTCTCCGCCGGGTTCCGCGAGATCGGGGGCGAGGGAATCGCCCTGGAGCAGGGCCTCAAGGCGGCGATCGCCGCGAGCGGCGTGCGCGTGGTCGGCCCCAATTGCATCGGCATCATGAACGTTCCCGGCCGCGCCTACATGGGCTTCGGCCCCGGGTTCCGCAACCCCGACCTGCGCCAGGGTCCGGTCGCATTCGTTTCCCAAAGCGGCGGCTTCGCCTTCAGCGCGGTGGGGCTGGTCGACGCGCAGGGTATCGGCTTTCGCTACGTTGTTTCGGGCGGCAACGAGGCGGATCTCGGCACGCTCGATTTCCTCGATCACTTCCTCGATCGCGACGACGTCGAAGTGGTCGTGACTTATATCGAAGGCATCGCCGACGGGCGGCGGCTGCGCGCGATCGGCCGCAAGGCGTTGGAGAAACGCAAGCCCATCCTGGTCTGGAAAGCCGGCAACACCGGCATCGGCCGCACCGCCGCCACGTCGCACACGGCCAGCATGACCGCCGACTACAAGCTCTATCGCGCGGCGTTCCACGAAGGCGGATTCGTCGAGGTTCGCGACTCGGACGATCTCGCGGATTGCATCCGCGCCTTCCTGGGTCGCAAGCTGCCGCGCGGGAACCGCATTGCGCTGCTCACCACCTCGGGTGGGTCGGGGGTACTCATGGCCGATCGCTGCGACGAGCTAGGGCTCGTGCTGCCGCCGCTGCAGCCCGGGACGCTGGAGCGGCTGCGAGCCATCATGCCGGCGTTCTCGAGCTTCGCCAATCCGGCCGATTTCACCGCGCAGCTCTCGGGCAACTACAAGCTCTTCAACGAGGGGCTGCGCATCGTGCTCGACGATCCGAACGCGGACCAGGTCGTCATCCGCTATGGCGCGGTGCAGGGCAGGGCGGCAACTCGCAGCTGTGGGCGAAAGATCTGGCGCAGGCGTGCGCGACCACCGCGAAGCCGGTCCTGGTCGTTTGGGGCCGGCCGCCGGATCCGGCCGCGGAATCGCTCGCGATCCTCGCCGAGCAGCGCATTCCCTGGTGTCTCACCCCCGCGCGCACGGCGCATGCCGCCGGGGTACTGCACCAGTTCTCGGCCAAGATCGCCTCGCTGCGCGCGGTCAATCGCGTGCGGCCGCTGGAGCGGGTAGCGCTCGAGCTTCCGGCCGGAGTAGGCCCGCTCGGGGAATACCGTTCCAAGCGGCTGCTCGCGGCCTACGGGATTCCGTGCGTCGACGAAGTGCTGATTCCGGTCGAGCGGCTGGGCGATCTCGCCGGATTGCGGCTGCGCTTCCCGGTCGCGGTCAAGATCGAATCGCCGGACCTCCCGCACAAGACCGAGGCGGGTGCGGTCAGGCTCGGGGTGGGCGATTTGCCCTCGCTCGAACGCGCCGCGCAGGAAGTGATCGCCGCCGCGAGGGCGTTCACTCCCGCCGCGCGGATCGAAGGGGTGATCGTGGCCGAGATGGTGTCGGGCCTCGAGTGCATCATGGGCGCGGTCTGCGATCGCTACTTCGGCCCCGTGGTGCTGTTCGGCGTGGGCGGCATCACGACCGAGCTGATCAAGGACGTCGCGTACCGGTTCGCACCGTTCGATGCACAGACGGGCCGCGAGATGATCGAGGATATTCGCCTCGCGCCGCTGTTCAAGGGCTACCGGGGCCGCCCGGCGCTCGATGTCACGGCGCTCGCCGGCGCATTGTCCCGGCTGTCATGGCTCATCGCCGACCATGCGGATCGGATCGCGGAGATCGACGTGAATCCGCTTTTCGTCCGGGCCGATGGACAAGGGGTGGCCGCAGCCGACGCGCTGATCGTGACCCATTCTGCGGCCGCGCACTGATCGGCAGCGCGGTGCCCGGCGACGCCCGGCTCGTTGATCACTTCCGCACCGAACGAACACGCCGCAGCCGTTGCTAGCGGTCCGCGTGGCGGCGCCGCGGCTCAGCGCACGTTCTGCAACAGCAGCAGCAAGCCGGCCACGACGCCCGAGTTGTTCAGAAAATTGATGCGGCTCGCATTGCGCCGCTGCGGATCGGCGAACTGCCAGAAGCGATGGAAGATCGCGGTTGCGGCCACCGTGAAGATGAGCAGGCACAGGGCGCCCGCGGGCGCGAAGCGCTCGGTAAGCAGCAGCGCGCAGCCGGTAAATTGAATCGCGAGCCCCATCCAGAACGCGAATGCGGGCGACGGCGTGCCGAGATCGCGCATCCGATCGATGTGCGAGCGGACCTGGTGCGCAGCGAGATTGCACAGGCCGGCGATCAGGAAGTAGCCGATGAACACTAGCCGCCCGGCGGTGTCGAGCCAGGCGCCTTCGAGCAAGCCCATCAGGCGGCGGCGCCGATCATTCGACCTTGGCGCCGATCTTGCGGGCGATCTTTCTCGTACTTCGCAACCTCGCGCCCGATGAACGCGCCGAACTCTGCCGGCATGCCGTTGGAATTGGTCTGCGCAATCGGCTGGATGTCCTTCAACGCATCATATGGGACCTTCATCATGCTGCGATTGATCGCCAGGCCCCCGATATTGCCGTAGCCGAGCGTGTAGCCGTCGGGCGCGGCGCGCACCACCATGTTGATGCCGATCGTGAGCGCGCCGCCCGGCCGATTGTCGACCACGATCTGCTGGCCGAGAATGCGCGTCAATTCGGCCGCGATGATGCGCGCCGAGGTGTCCGAGGCGCTGCCGGGCGCCTGCGGCACGATGTAGCGCAGCGGACGGTCGGGATACTGCGCCGCGATGCTCCCGGATGAGCCCAGCGCCGGTGCGACAGCTAGAGCCGTGCGCCTGGACCTCGATGCAGCCGCCATGTTTTGCTCCTCCTCGATACGCAGGTCGGTCGGCACGAAGCCTAACATCGCCATGCCATAATGGCCTAGTCCGCAATCTTTGGGAACGACAGAACGATGGCACGCCTGTCCGAATTGCCCGACTTCGAGCGCGAGCATCATCTCGCCAAGATCCGCGACCTGCCGGACTTCGGCCCGACGCCCTGGGCCGCGGGACCGCGCCTCGCCGAGCGCCGCGTCGCCATCGTCACCACGGCCGGTCTGCAGCGGCGCGACGACATCCCGTTCGCAGCGGGCAGCGCCGATTACCGCGTCATTGCCGCCGATACACCGGCCGCCGACATCGTCATGAGCCACGTGTCGGTCAACTACGATCGCACCGGATTCCAGGAAGACGTAAACGTTGTCTTTCCGCTCGACCGCTTGCGCGAGTTTGCGGCCGAGGGCGTGATCGGATCGGTCGCCGCGTTTCATTACTCGTTCATGGGGGCCGCTTCGATTCGGGCGATGGAGGCCAAGGCGCAGGAATTGGCCGGGCTGCTCGAGAGGGATCGCGTCGACGCGGTCCTGCTATCCCCGGTCTGACCGAACTGCACGTGCGCCGTTGGCGCAGTGGGCCACTACCTCGAACGCAAAGGCGTGCCCACCGCGCAGGTGAGCCTCATCCGCGAGCAGACGGCGGCGATCGGGCCGCCGCGCGCGCTGTGGGTGCCGTTCATGCTCGGGCGCCCGTTCGGCGTACCGAACGACCCGGCGTTCCAGCGCCGTGTGCTGTTGCGCTTGCTGTCACTCTTCGAAGCCGCTAGCGGCCCGGTGCTGGAAGACTTTCCCGAGGACGTGCCGGCCGATCCGGGCGATGCCCAAGGCTATGTGTGTCCGGTGAGCTTCGAGCGCCCGGCACGCGAACGCGGGGCCGAGGACATGGCCGGCGCGCTTATTGACGAGATTGCGCAGCTCGCGCCATGGCACGATCGAGCGAGGCGCCGGCGCGGACGCAGCACCGTCGGCATCGCCGGCATGCCGATCGAGGAATCGGGACGGCTGATCGCGATTTTCCTTCGCGGCGAACCGGTAACGAATCTCCGGCCGGATGTTGCGCTCGGTACGCTGCTCAAGCGCTGCTGCGACGACGTCAAGGCCTACTATTTCGAGGCGGCCGGGGCGCAACCTGGACAGCTTTCCGCACGCGCCATCGATCGATGGTTCTGGCGCGATACCGCCGCCGGGCGCGTTTTCCTGCACCTACACGAAGTCGGACGTGCGCATTCCGACAAATCGGTCGTGACCTTCGTGGAGCGATCGCTCGTGCCGCGGGCGGTTCAACAGATCGCCGCTTCGGACCCGGATTTAGCGCATCGCACCCCTTTTCGCTAGTCCGCGTGCCGTTCAGCAGCAGCCGCCACTTCCTACATCGTCAAAGCACGCGCCGCGATACCCGGCTTATCGCTTCGTGTGTGCCACGAAGCCTCTGATAAGCTACTCGGCGATGGAAAGTGGCCGTCAGGGAGTGCCCATGAAAACACTCAAGAGCGGTTGCAAACCGCGCTCATCCGTCTTCGATTCCGCTCGCCGCGACACCGTTCTCGACTTGAGCGACCTCGTGCAGGACCGGATCGATCCCGCCGAGTTCTTTGCTGAGAACTACACCACAGAGGGCATGAAGATCCTCCTGACGGAGGCCTTCCGGCGCCTGGAAGGCAAATCCGAGCAAGGCATCTTCAAGCTCACGCAGGCAATGGGCGGCGGCAAGACGCACAACCTGCTCGCACTCGGTCTGCTGGCAAAGCACCCCGGCTTCCGAACGTCGGTCATGTCGAGCTTCTACTCTCCGGGCAAGGAACTCGGCTCGGTTCGAGTCGTGGCCTTTTCCGGACGGGAGAGTGACGCACCGTACGGCATCTGGGGCGCGATCGCGGACCAGTTGGGCAAGCGGGATCTTTTCAAGGACTACTACACCCCGCTGTCGGCACCGGGTCAGTCGGCCTGGATCAACCTGCTCAAAGGCGATCCGGTCGTGATCATGGTGGACGAGCTGCCGCCCTACTTCGTGAACGCGAAGGCCAAGGCCGTCGGCAATTCGGATCTTTCAGTCGTCACCGCGACCGCGCTTTCGAACCTGCTCGTGGCGCTGGGCAAGGAGGAGCTCAAGAACTGCGTCCTTGTCATTACGGATCTCACCACCTCCTACCAGGCCGGCACGCAGCAGATTGTCTCGGCCCTCTCCGACCTGCAACGCGAAACGGGTCGCAGCGCCATGGATCTGGAGCCGGTTCGCATGAACACGGACGAGTTCTATCAGATCCTGCGCAAGCGAATCTTCGAAGCGCTGCCACCGAAGGAAGACATCGCCGAGGTCGCCCAAGGCTATGCCAAGGCTGTTCGCGACGCTCGGCAGATGGACGTAACCAACGCGTCACCCGAGCAGTTCGCGCAGAGGATCGTCGAGTCGTACCCGTTTCACCCGGCAATCCGGGACCTCTATGCCCGCTTCAAGGAAAACCCGGGATTCCAGCAGACGCGCGGTCTGATCCGCTTGATGCGAATCGTCACGGCAAGGCTCTGGCAGAAGGGCGCGGAGAATCGTTATCTCGTCGCTGCCCACGACGTCGACTTGAATGATCGTGAGACGCTCACCGAGGTCAATCAGATCAACCCGACTCTCGAATCGGCTATCGCGCACGACATCGCATCCAACGGGCAGGCCGTCGCCGAGATCATGGATGCGAATCTCGATGGCAGCGATTCAGGCGACGTTGCACGGCTTCTTCTCGTCTCCTCGCTCGCAAACATTCCCGGTGCTACCAGAGGGCTCGCGATTCCGGAGATCATCGCCAACCTCTGCGCGCCGGGTCGCGACGTTTCCAAGCTCAAGAACGAAGTCATCGGCCGCTTTCTCACCGCCGCCTGGTACTTGCACACAACTGGCGAAGGCCGGTTGTTCTTCCGCAATGTCCAGAACCTCGTCGCCCGGCTGAAGACGACGGCAGATGCCTATCTTCGCGACCAGTCGATCCGGGAGCTCAAGGGCCAGTTGAGCGAGATGTTCAAGCCGGAGGCCGGCTGGTGCTACCAGAGGCTGGAGGTCCTGCCTCCTATCGACGAGCTCGACATTACCCAAGATCGCGTCACGCTGGTCATCACCGAGCCGCACGCGCAGGGGCTGCATCCGGACTTGAAGAGCTATTTCGAGCAACTGACCTTCCGCAACCGGATCTGCTTCCTCACGGGGCAGCGCAACTTCGACGCACTGTTGAACTCCGCTAAGGAGTTGAAGGCCATCAATCAGATCATCGCCGAACTGATCGCGGAAGGGACTCCGGACCAGGATCCCCAGATCGTCCAGGCGCGCGACCTGCTCGATCGCATTCGCACGCAGTTTCTGTCCGCCACGCGCGAGACCTTTACAACCTTGCACTTCCCGGTCAGCGATCGCCTGATGACTGCCGACTTTCTCATGGAATTCACGTCGAATCGCTACCACGGCGAGGAGCAGGTCGCGAAGACCCTGCAGGCCAAACAGAAGTACACGGACGACATCGCGGGCGACACGTTCCGCCAGAAATGCGAGCAGCGCCTATTCACGCAGAAGGCGATGTTGTGGTCGGAGATCAAGCGGCGCGCCGCGATGAACCCGGCCTGGCAATGGCACAAGGCCGACGCGCTCGACAAGCTCAAGGAGGACTGCGTTCACAAGGAACTCTGGCGCGAGAGCGGCGCGTACGTCGAGAAGGGCCCGTTTCCGCTGCCGGACACGTCGGTCAAGGTGCAAGTGCTCAACCGCGACCTCGAGACCGGGCATTGCAAGCTGCGCGTGACGCCGATCAATGCCGACATCCTGTTCGCAGAAGTCGGCGGCAAGGCGACCACCGCCTCGCACAAGCTCGACGGGCGCGACTACGCGACCGGTGCGCTCGAAGTCTCGTTTCTCGCCATGGATTCCGGCGGCAAGTACAACACCGGCGACCCTGTTCCCTGGCGTAATACGATCACGTTGCGCTCGCGCGTCTACCACAGCGGCGATGACAAAATGCTGGAGCTGCGCGCCGCACCCCCCGCGGCCATCCGCTACACGACCGACGGCTCCGAGCCCCGCAGTTTCGGGGCAACATACGAGGCGCCGTTCGTCATCCCCAAAAGCACCCGGTTGGTGCTCGCCGCCGCGGAGAAGAACGGGGTTCAATCGGACGTGCTGCGCGTCGACATCGATTGGAACGAGCAGCCTGGCGAGCGCCCGATCGATCGGGAAAAGCCTGCGCTGTGGCGGCCGCAGCACGGTTTCGAGCTTTCGACGACGCGGGCATCCTACGGCTTCATCGCCCGGCTCAGACAATTCGAGGCCGAAGCGGGAAGCGTATCCATCCGGATCCTCGGCACACAGTGGGTCGAGTTCGCGCTGGAGGATTCGATCCGTGTGAACGGCGCGCGCATGGAACAAGCGGTCGAGTACCTGCGTTCCTTCGTCGCCGAAGGCGAAGTCAATCTGGTCGCCCGCTACGTGGCGTTTCCGACCGGACAGCAGTTGCTCGATTACGTCGAGGAGGTGAAGGCCACGTTGGTGCGCGACGAAGTCCAGCAGTGACGTTGAACCCGGCCTGCGGGTCCCCTATACTGGCCAGACTAGCCAGATGAACAGGAAGCCGCAATGACTCGCTGGCAACTGCAGGAAGCGAAGAACCAGCTGTCCGAAGTCGTACGCAAGGCTCAGGAAGAAGGTCCGCAGGTGATCACCCTGCGAGGCACCGATGCCGTGGTCGTGCTCGCTGCGAAGGACTACAAACGGCTGTCCCGCCGCCCACGCGGCAGCCTGGTGCAGTTCCTGCGCAACTCCCCCCTCGCCGACGTCGCACTCGATCTCGAGCGCAGCCGGGACAGCGGCCGTGCGGTCTTGCTGTGAGCTGGTTGCTGGACACCTGCGTGATCTCCGAGCTCGTCAGGCCCGAACCCGCTGCGCAGGTCGTCGCCTGGGTCGATTCGTGTGAAGAGGAGACCTTGTTCCTGAGCGCGATTACCCTGGGCGAGCTGGAGAAAGGTATAGCCAAGCTGCCCGCGTCGGCGCGGCGCGCACGGCTCGAAAGCTGGATCCGTCGGGACCTTCCCGAGCGATTTCAGGGCCGCATCCTGCCGGTGGACGAAACCGTTGCAACCCGTTGGGGCGCGGTCTCGGGTGCAGCCGAGATTCGAGGCACCCCCCTGCCGGTCATCGACGCCTTGATCGCCGCGACCGGCATGGCGCACGATCTGACCGTGGTGACGCGCAACACAGCCGACTTCGCGCGCTGCGGCGCGCGCTGCTTCGATCCCTGGAGCGAAAGTTAGATGCCCGCCTCGCGTTCGACCCGGCCGGTGACGCAAGAGGCACCTGTGGGCTTCGGCTTCAACCCCGACGAATCCACCCATCATTTCCTGGTAACGATCCCGGCCGGCAATCGACAGGAGGTTCTCATTTCTGAGCACTACCGCTGGGACGCGGCGTCCGGCAGCGGAACCATCACCTTCGCCGATGGCGTGGATGACGGCAAGCTGCGCGTGAGCCTCGACCGGGGCAAGTGGAACGCGATCGCCGACGAGGTGCGGGTCGAGTTCAACCGGCGGCTCAAGCGCCAGGGCTTATCCGCGGGCATATGGAAGACTGGCGGCAACCCACTGTCGCGCCTGCTCGGCAAGGAGCTGGTGCTGCTCGCCTGGGCAGTCGAAGACGCCGACCCCGTTCTGATCCCGACGGCCATGCGCAACTGGGCCGGGCTCGCGCCGGAAGAGCGGTGGTGGCTTTACACGATGACCAACGCTGCGACCGGGCACGCCGTGCACGGGCGCGGCAAGGGTTGGCGCAAGGCGGTGCGGTTCGCCCTGACCGAGAACCCGGTCGGTCATGCGCATCACGAGCCGCCACCACATGTTTTCCGGCTGCTCGCGGAATCCGACCGCGACGACATGCCATCGCTCACCGTGCCAAAGGCCACGCGGCGGACCCGTAAAACCGTCCGCTCATGACCGCGCCGTCGTCCGAAGCACGCAGCTTCATCGAAGCGCAATTCCCGGTTTCAAAGCTTTCGAAAGAAAGCTACAAGGAGCGCTCGGGAAAGCAGAGCCAGACGCTCACCGGCTTAGGTAAGTGGTGGGGCCGCAAGCCCCTGGTGCTGGTGCGCGCCATCATCCTCGGGCTGTTGTTACCAGCGACCGACGATCCGAAGAAGGATCGGGAAGTCTTCCTGCAGCTCATGACGATGGACCCGGAAGGGCTGTGGCGGCGTAAGAGCAAGTCGATCCCATTGCGTGAGGTCTACGCGCGCCTTAAGCCCGAGGAGCGCGCCGAGTGGTTCCAGGCCGGCTGCGATCCGGCCGCGCCGAAGTACAAGAAGGGCAAAGCGCGCGAGGCGCGCGAAGTCGTGCAGCAACTCGCCTTCTCGCGCATGAGCTACGACGAGAAGCTCGAATGGTGCGATCGCCCCGAGCATATCGACGGGCCTTCGGAACAGGCCTGGCAGGCGATCAACGCGCATCTCGGCACCCGTGGCAGATCGCTGCCGGACCTGGTGCGCGAGCTCGGCGAACGCCGCTTCGGCCATGTCCCGCGCGTTGGGGACGCCTTCTGCGGCGGCGGCAGCGTGCCGTTCGAGGCGGCGCGCCTGGGCTGCGATGCCTATGGCTCGGATCTCAATCCGGTCGCCGCGCTGCTCACCTGGGGCGCGCTCAACATCATCGGCGGCGGGCCGGACATTGCCGAGCGCGTGCGCAAGGCGCAGGCGGAAGTCTATGCTGCCGTCGACCGGCAGATCACGGAATGGGGGATCGAGCACAACGAAGCCGGCGATCGGGCGGATGCCTATCTCTATTGCACCGAAACCCGCTGCCCCGAGTGTGGCTGGATGGTGCCGATGGCGCCTTCCTGGGTGATTGGTGAAAAGAAGTACACGATCGCCACGCTGGTGCCGAATGCGCAGCATGAGCGTTTTGCCATCGAGATCCATCAGGGCGTATCCAAGGCGGAGCTCGATGCCGCCAGGCGCGCCGGCACGACCAAGGATGCGCGCCTGCACTGCCCACACTGCACGAGCTCGACCCCGATCGCGGCGATCCGCGGCGATCGGCGCGGGGGCGAAGACGCCAAATACGGGCTCAGGTTATGGGAGAACGACGACCTCGTGCCGCGCCCGGACGACATGTTCCAGGAACGCTTGTACTGCATTCGTTATATCCATACCTGGGTCGATGCCGACGGCAAGCCCCAGCAGGAGCGCTATTACATCGCCCCGACCGAAGCCGATCTCGTACGCGAGCAACGAGTGCTGGACTTGCTTCGCGAACGTTTTTTCGACTGGCAGGTGCAGGGGTTTTTGCCGAGTCGGCGGATCGAGCCCGGCGACGAAACGACACGCTTAATGCGGGAGCGAGGTTGGACGCATTGGCACCAGTTGTTTACCCCGCGCCAGCTCCTCGCCCTCGGATTAATGGGGAAAAATGTTGCTCGGTTCTACGATCAGCCCATTGAAGCCGCAGCGGCGATGTTTGGATTGTCTCGCTCTGCTGACTACAACTCACTACAACTCACGTCTTTGTCGTTGGCATCCCCGTACCGTTGGCGACAAATCCGAACAGACATTCAGTAACCAGGCATTGAACACCTTGGCAACGTATGCCGGTCGAGGGCTTACTGGACTCGCCGAGGCCTACGTTCTTGATCTGGCATGCACTCAGCTGCCGCGGACGGGGGAAACATCAGCTGCGGACGCGAGAGCGGTGCCGTTTGATGCGGACTGCTGGATCACAGACCCGCCATATGCAGACGCGATCAACTACCACGAGCTTTCCGAGTATTTTCTTGCCTGGCAGGAACGGCACCTGGCGCGACTGTTCCCCGACTGGCCATCCGATAGTAGACGCGCCCTAGCGATTCGTGGTGACGCATCGGCGTTTCGCGAAGCCATGGTGGAGTGCTACAGAAATCTGGCTGAGCACATGCAGCCCCAGGGCTCGTTGGTCGTGATGTTCACCCATCAGGACGCTGGCGTCTGGGCCGATCTCGCATTGATACTCTGGGCAGCAGGCTTGCGGGTCACGTCCGCGTGGACCATCGCCACAGAAACCGAATCCGCGCTGAAGGAAGGCAACTACGTCCAAGGCACCGTGCTCATGGTGTTGCGCAAGCAGACGTCCGACGAAGTGGCGTTCCTCGACGAGATCGCGCACCAGGTCGAGTCCGAGGTCGAGGTGCAACTGCGCGATATGCTGGCGCTGGAAGACGAACGCGACCCGAACTTCTCCGACAGCGACTACCAGCTCGCCGCCTACGCCGCGGCGCTGCGAGTACTGACCCGCTATCGCAGCATCCAGGATCTCGACGTTGCCAAGGAGCTCGCCCGACCGCGCCGCGGCGGCGAGAGGTCCCCGATCCAGCCGATCATCGAGGATGCGGTGCGCACCGCGAGCAATTACCTCATCCCCAAGGGCTTCCCTGCACATCTGTGGAAGCGACTCACCGCCGAAGAGAAGTTCTACCTGAAGGGCCTGGACGTGGAACGGCATGGCGAGTTCAGGAGCGGCGTGTACCAGGAGTTCGCGCGCGGCTTCGGCGTGCGCGAGTATCAACCCTTGCTCGCCTCCGGCCAGGCGAACCGCACGCGCTTGAAAACGGCTTCCGAGTTCGTGCGCCGGGAGTTGGGCGGCGCCGGGTTCGCGGGCTCGCTCGTACGCAACGTCCTGTTCGCCGTCTACCGCGTCTGCGATTCCGACGAAGCGCGCGAAGGCTTGCGCTGGCTACGCGACGAGGTCAAGCCGAGCTACTGGGACAGCCGTGAGGCCATCTGCGCCATCCTGCGCTTCCTCGCCGGCTTGCCTATCCCACACTGGGAACAGGATGCCGAGGCCGCGCGGCGGCTGGCCGGCTCGGTCGAGAACGACCACGTATGAGGCTCACCTTCCGCGCCCACGCCTTGCGGCGCATGTTCGAGCGCAGCGTTTCCGTCGACGACGCGCGCGACGTACTTGGCTCGGGCGAAACCATCGCGGACTACCCAAACGATACGCCCTATGCGAGCCGGCTCATGCTCGGCTGGAGCAAGGGCAGGCCCTTGCATGTAGTCGCGGCCTATAATCCAAGCGACGACGAGACGATCGTCATCACCGTGTACGAACCCGATCCTGCGCTGTGGGAAGCGGACTTCCGGAGCAAGCGGCCATGATGTGCATCGTGTGCAAGCAGGCAGAAACCCGCGCGGGCGTGACCACAGTGACGCTGGAGCGCGACGGTGCGACGCTGGTCTTCAAGGACGTCCCAGCGCAGGTGTGTCCGAACTGTGGGGAAGACTACGTCGACGCGTCCGTCTCGGATGCCTTGCTGCGCTCGGCCGAGGCGATGGCGGCAGCGGGCACGCAGGTCGATGTGCGCCGGTTTCCCGCCGCGGTATAAGTCGGATCGCGACGCACGAGCGGGATTGATCGTGCCGCACTCGCGCGCGCCTTGAATCGCTTCTCTTCGCGCCGGCAGCCGCTCGACGCGAGCTTTCTCGCGCCGCGCCTCGCCGGCGCGCGCTCATATGACCGGATCGCCGGCTACTTTTCTTCCTCGATACTGGAGGTCGCCGGCGAAGCGTTGGAGTCGGCGCAAGGGCCGATCCGGTTGATCTGCAACTCCGGCCTCGATGCCCAGGATGTCGTGACGGCGAAAGCGGCTCAGGCGGCGTTGCGGCAGGAGTGGTGCGGATCTCATCCAGAAAACCTCGGTGAGGGCGCCAAACATCGGTTCGCACGGCTATACCGGTTCCTGGCAAGCCGCCGGCTGGAAGTCCGCGTGCTGCCGGACGAACGGTTCGGATTGATCCATGGCAAAGCCGGCGTCATCACGCTCGCCAACGGTGGCAAGACCGCGTTCATGGGTTCGGCGAACGAAACCTTCTCTGCCTGGAAGCTCAATTACGAGCTGGTATGGGAGGACGACTCACCTGACGCCGTCGCGTGGGTGCAGGAAGAGTTCGACGCGCTGTGGGGCTCGCTCTTCGCGGTGCCGTTGGCGGAATTCGTGGTCGAGGATGTCGGGCGGCTCGCGCGCCGGGAAGTGGTCCATTCCATCGAGAAATGGCGCGAGGCCCCCGAGCCTGCCGCGGCGGTGATCGAAAGCCCGGTCTACCGCGAGCACGTCGGCCTGTGGGCGCATCAGAAGCATTTCGTCAAGCTCGCCTTCGACGCCCATCGTGGGCCCTTCGGTGCCCGCTTCGTCCTGGCCGATCAAGTCGGTCTGGGGAAGACCCTGCAGTTGGCTATCACCGCGGAGCTGATCGCGCTGACCGGCGACAAACCGATCCTGGTGCTCGCGCCCAAGCCGCTCGTCTGGCAGTGGCAAGACGAGCTCGCCAACCTGCTCGACCTGCCGGCCGCGGTCTGGGACGGGAGACAATGGGTCGATGAAGCAGGCATCGAGCACCCGAGCGCCGGGCCGGAATCAATCCGCAAGTGTCCGCGACGTATCGGAATCGTATCCACCGGCCTCGTCACTCGCCGCTCGGAGGTGACCGACTACCCGGCACACATGGACTTCGACTGCGTGATCGTGGACGAAGCCCACCGCGCACGACGCAAGAACCTCGCGTCCGGCCAGGAGTACGACGCCGCCCAGCCAAACAATCTGCTCGCATTCGTGCGCGAAATATCGCCGCACACGCGCAGCCTGCTGCTGGCCACGGCAACGCCGGTGCAGCTTCATCCGATCGAGGCTTGGGATCTGCTCGATGCCCTCGCCTGCGGCAGCGATGCCGTCCTCGGTGCCTACGGTGCGCCCTGGCGCAGGCCCAGACAAGCGCTGGAATTGGTAATGGGCGAAGTGCCGCCGCCGGTCGAGGAGTTGGTGCAGTGGGAGTGGCTGCGCAATCCCTTCCCACCTGCTACCGAGGGCGTTGATTACCGGATCCTGCGCCAATCGCTACGTTTGTCTGACACGGACGCCGTCGCGCCCGGCGGTGCCTTCCAAAACTTGCCGGCGCCGGACCGCGCCCGGATCGGCAGGATATTTCCGCGCTTCCTGGAAGGCTCGAACCCGATTATTCGACACATCGTACTGCGTACCCGCAGCTATCTGGAGAGCGAGGTGGATCCGGAGAGCGGCGAACCCTACCTCAAGCCGGTCAAGGTCAACCTCCATGGCGAGGGCGACGACGAAGCGATCAAGCTGCCGCCTTTCCTGCAGGACGCTTATGTCCACGCCAACGAATTCTGTCGTTTGCTCGGGACACGCACGAAGAGCGGCTTCTTCCGGACGCTGCTGTTGCGCCGGGTCGGCAGCAGCATGGAGGCGGGCCGCCTGACCGCGGAAAGAATCCTGCAGAATTGGGTCGATATCGAGGAGGATGACGACGAGGAAGAGAACGACCTCGTCGGCCAGATGAAGACCCTGACGCCGGACGAACGCGCCGAGCTGCAACGCTTCATGCGCTCGCTGGAAGCGAACCGCGAGCGGGATCCGAAATACCACATCGTCCGCGACCTTCTCGTCGACCGGCGCTGGCTCGAGTCGGGATGCATCGTATTCAGCCAGTACTTCGACTCGATCTGGTGGCTGGCGAACCAGCTCACCAGGGAACTGCCCGACGAGGACATTGGCGTATACGCGGGCGCCAGCCGCTCGGGCATCATGCGCAAAGGCGTATTCGCGCGGGAAACACGCGAAGAGCTCAAGGCGCAAGTGCGCAAGGGTCGCCTGCGGCTCATCCTCGGCACCGACGCTGCCTCGGAAGGACTGAACCTCCAGCGCCTCGGTACATTGGTGAATTTCGATTTGCCGTGGAATCCCTCGCGGCTCGAACAGCGCAAAGGCCGCATTCAGCGCATCGGCCAGATCCGCGACAGTGTGGAGATCTACAACATGCGCTATGCCGGCTCGGTCGAGGATCGCGTGCATGCGCTCCTCTCGCAGCGGCTCAAGGACATCTCCGCACTCTTCGGCCAGATCCCCGACGTTCTCGAAGACGTCTGGGTTAACGTCGCTCTCGGCGACATGGCCCGGGCACAGAAGACAATCGACGCTGTGCCGCGGCAACATCCGTTCAAGCTTCGCTACCACCGGGTGGAGAAGGTAGAGTGGGAATCTTGCGCGCAGGTGCTCAACTCGGTCGAGCGGAAGGCGTTCTTGTCGACGGGGTGGACGTAGGCAGATCGCTATCCGGCATTGGGCGGCGCTTCAATTACCTATGCGCTCTGCGGCGAGTTGCTGTTCGTCAAGAAGCCGCCGCGTTGTACTGCGATAATTTCAATTTGGCTTGAAGGTACTCATCGATGATTCCCTACAGACGCCGAATGATGGTCGCGATCGCCGTGGCGACACTGTTACCCGCATGGGCTTGCTCCGCGCAAGCCGCGCTACCCGAAGTGAACGTATACAAGGATCCGAACTGCGGCTGCTGCGGCGCCTGGGCCGAGCATATGCGCCGCAACGGTTTTCGGGTGACGACCCATGATGTCACCGATCTCGGTGCGGTGAAGCGCAAGCACCGGGTACCCGAAGCGCTGGGCTCGTGTCACACGGCTACCGTGGCGGGCTACGCAATCGAGGGCCATGTACCGGCGGAGGATGTACGCCGCCTGTTGGCGCAACGTCCGGCCGACGTCATCGGACTCGCCGTGCCCGGGATGCCGCTCGGCTCGCCTGGGATGGAGTCGCCCACGCCGCAGCGCTATGACGTGCTCGCCTTCGATGCCCAGGGACGCAGCCGTATCTTCCAACGGCGCTGATCATTGTCGTTACCGTTGCCGAACGGTATGCCAGCCGCAAGTCACGCGCGTCACGATGCGAACGAAGCGGTGAACCATCCGGGCTAGAATAGCCCACAACCACCCTGGTACTTTCTGCGCCGCCGTGCTGTACGGCGACAGGGACTTCTCTGCACTGCCGCGGCCCACGCAGGCGCCGAGCGCCCGTGGCCTATTTTCGATCGACAGCGCGCAAGCGCCGTCTCAACGAGGAGGTAGTACGCATCATGCCGCATCATCCGCACCAACCCGCCCGCCGACACTGGATCGGCGCCCTGTTGGCCACCTCCATGGCAGCGCTCGGAGGCCCGCTCGCTGCGCAAGGCTGGCAGCCGACCAAGCCGGTCGAAATCGTCGTGCCGTCCGCCCCGGGCGGCAGCAACGACAAGACCGCGCGTACGGTGGAGCGCATCCTGAACGAAAAACGCCTCGTGCCCACGTCGATCACGATCGTCAACAAACCGGGCGGCGGCAACGCGCTCACGATGAACTACCTCGTGCAGCATGCAGGCGACGGTCATTACCTCATGATCGGCACGCCCACCATTCTCACCAATCACATCATCGGGCGCAGCAAGCTCACCTATACCACTTCACGCCGGTCGCCTCGCTGCTGAACGACTACATCGCGTTCGGCGTCAATGCCGAATCCGCGATCAAGTCGGGCAAGGAGCTGAGCGAGCGCCTGAAAAAGGATCCGAAGTCGGTGAGCGCCGGTTTCGCCACGGCGCTCGGCAGCCACAATCACATCGCGGCGGGACTTCTGATGAAGGCCATCGGAGCGGACGTGCGCGTCATGCGAGCAATTGCCTTCAAGGGCTCGGCCGAGGCGATCACCGCGGTGCTCGGCGGCCACGTCGACCTCGTCACCACCGCCTCGGGTAACGCGGCCACGCACGTGGCCAACGGCAAGATGCGCGTGCTGGCGATCTGCGCCGACCAGCGCATGCCGGGCGTGCTCGCCGATGTGCCGACCTGGAAGGAGCTCGGCGTGCCGCTCGTCTTCGGCGGCTGGCGCAGCATCATGGGACCGAAGGGAATGCCGGCGGAGCAGGTGGCATTTTGGGAAAATGCGCTGAAGCAGGTCGTCGCCGCGCCGGAGTTCAAGAAGGATCTGGAGCGCAACTTCTGGTCGGAAGACTTCGCGACTGGTCAGCGCATGCAGGAAGACCTCAGGAAGGAATACGAGGCGATGAAGTCGGTGCTCGTGGATCTGGGGTTGGCCAAGTAGCTTGCTTGGCAGGGGCGGGACGCGACAATGTCGCGGACGGGGTGGTCTCGTGCGATCGACAACCACACCACCCCGCCCGCTGCGCGGGCACCCCTCCTCGTGAGAGGAGGGGAAAACCAAAACCACTCCTTGCCAAGCGCTCGTCGTCGAGAAGAGCGCCTAGAGTCTGTCTGCCCGCCGTTGTGTCAGGATCGGCACGATCTGGCGCACGGCCTCGACGGCCTTCAGCCGCAGCGCGTCGTCGTCATCGTTGGCGACAGGGTGTCCGATCACCGCGAACGGATACTCCGGCAGGCCGTTCACCTGCGCCACGACCTGGGCGCTTCGCACGAACCGATCGGTCATTACGGCGGCCGCCGGGATGCCGAGCCGCTCGGCGGCGATGGCGTCGTGCAAACTGCACGACGAGCAGCTGCCTCAATCGCCGATGCCGGAGATCAGGGCATCGGCGCCACTCAACTGCGCGATGATCTCGTTCGGCGCCGGGCGCGTCGCATCGGACTTGCGCCGGCGGATGAACTCGCGCACGCCATGCTCGGAGCGCAGAATGGCTTCGACATGGTCGTACAAGCGTGCCGTGCCGATCTTGGCGTTGTCGAGCAGCCCTACTACGGCGTCGCGCAGCGACGGCAGCGCCGGCGCGAGCCGCAAGGCTTCGCCCTCGGCCGATTGACGGGGATCCAGTACGCGCAGGGTCATCGGGTGTCTCCTTGTCCAGTAACGATCGACGCCGTCACGGCGAGCGATTTCTTGCCGTACCACGGCGGCAGGATCGCGCCGAATGCGCCGGCCGGGCCGCCGGCCGCGACCACCAGAAGGTCGTCCGGTGAGCGCAGCGCGCGATAGGTGCGCTCTTCGTCCTTGAGCCCGGCGATCGCGCTCTTTCCCACCGTGCGCCACTCGCGACGCTGCACGTGTGCCGTCTCGTAGATATATTCGCGAATCCGGCGCTTGTCCCAGCCCGCGTCGCTGAAGATCTGGCGATGCTGCTTCGGCACGACCATCGCGTAGTTCCCTTCCCAGATCGAGTACGTCAGCATGTTGGCGCGAATGGCGGCCGCATAGGTATCGAGCACGTCGGTCGGGTCGTGCGTCCACTCGTTCATGATCTGGTGCGGCGACTCGACCGACATCACCGTCACGGCGGACTGCCCGGCCGGCACCCCGCGCTCCTGCGCGAGCGGCGTCCACGGGCTGTCCTCCTCGTCTTCGGCAACGCAGAGGGTGAACTTGCCGGGGTGGCCGAGCGTCGAGCGGTCCAGCTGACCCGGGATACCACCGAGGACGTTCAGCAGGAACAGCCGGATGCTGCGGCCTATGGTCGCGTTGGCGCGGGCTGCGTTGGCGAGGGCGTTGTGGGTCGCGTTCATGCCGAGCTCGGTGCGGATCGGCCCGTTCACGACGATGAGAGGCGCGCTCCCGCCCGTGCTGGCCGTGCTGCCATGCAAACCGAATTGCGGCTCGCACATGGCCTTCACGGCTGCGACGATGACCGGCATGTATTCGGGCAGGCATCCGGCCATGAGCGCCGCGATGGCGAGTTTCTCGGCCGTGATGCGCCGCCGGCGCACGGGCTCGACGCCGACAACGTCTTCGGCCGATAGACCGGCGGCATCCAGGAAGCGCATCACGCCGCCTTCGGTGGGCGGAACGATCGGCAGCCCGTCGGTCCAGCCGCTGCGCTGGTAGAGCTCGTTCGCCTCGAACGCGTCGGCCACCTCGTACGAATCGCTCGTGAGCTTCATCACATTCCTGCACTCAAACACATTCCCGCCGGTCGGGGATGAACGACAAGTCTAACGGATCGGCTGCTGCTCGCGGGCAGCGGCCGAACTAATTCGCTCGCCGCGCGGTCACGATTATTGCGCTGCCGCGCAGGCGGGCGCTGCCGATCAGTGGAGCCGAGAATGAAGCCTTGGAAAGAAATCGGGGTCGTCGTGTGTGCCGCCGCGCTCTCCGTGTGGAGTTTCGGCGCCCGCGCCGAGTGGCTGCTGCAGCCGGGCTCCGAGCGCGTGCAGGCGGGGCACCTGCTCGACGTCATTGTCTATGTGGTCAACGATACGTCGGGACCCATCCCCGAGGGCCTGCCGCAAAAGCTGCCCGCCGATGCGCGCAGCCCCGACAACGCGGCGACGATCACCCTGGAAGCCGTCGATCCGCCGGCCGACCTGGGCGCCCCGATCGCACCGGGCGCGTTCCGCAAGCAGCGCTACCAGGTGCGCATCCCGGAAAACCTGCGCGGGGCCGTGCAGATCGCGCTCGAACGCCTGCCGCTGGCGCGTCTGCACGTCGCGGTCGACGCGGCCGGCGCGGCCCCGGCACAGGCGCAATTCCGCGAACCGGATCCGATCCTGCGCGTCGATACGATCCCCGAGCCCGCGTTGAGCCCGTACGAGCCAATGTACTTCCTGTTCGGCGGCCGCGGCGACGACACGGCCCGCTTCCAGCTGAGCTTCAAGTATCGCCTCCTCGACGAACGCGGCGCGCTCGCCCGCATCCTGCCGGGGATCGGTGGCATCCATTTCGGCTTCACCCAGACCTCGCTGTGGGACATCGGCAGCAACTCGGCGCCGTTTCGCGATACCAGCTACCGACCGGCATTGTTCTACTACAACCCTCAGGTGATCGCTTCCGGCGGAGGCCGTTTCCTGATGGGGCTCGAGACCGGTTTCGAGCACGAATCCAACGGCCGCGACGGCGAGCGCTCGCGCTCGATCAACATCGCATACGTCCGGCCGACGTGGCGCTGGTTCATAGACGACGAGCACTACTTCAGCGTCTCGCCGAAGATCTATGCTTACCTGGAGAAAGACGACAATCCGGACATCCAGAACTACCGCGGCAACGTGGATCTCAATCTGCGCTACGGCAAGCGCGACGGCTGGCTGTTCGCGACCACGCTGCGCAAGGGCAGCAGCGATCACCGCTCAGTCCAAGTCGATGCCTCGTATCCCATCCGGCAGCCGTTCTTCGCCAACGCGGGCGGCTACGTGCACTTCCAGTATTTCAACGGCTACGGCGAAACCCTGCTCGACTACAATGTGCGCCACAAGTCGCAGTTCCGCATCGGCTTCTCCATCGTGCGCTAACCCTCGGAACGAATCATGGCGCTCAGCGGCGGCGAGACGGTGCTCGCGGGCCGTCGCCTGAACCGATCGCGACTTACCAGCAGGCGCGCAGCGTTTCCGCCAGCTCGTCGCGGTGCTGCAGGAACTCCCGCTTGGGATCGGCGTTGAAGTTCTTCATCGAGTCGGCGACGATTGCCTCCAGGCCGTCCTCGGGCACCTGCAGCTCGCGCAATCGCGCCGGCATGCACAGATCGGCAAACTGGCGGGCAAGCGCATCGGCCGCGCGCGCCGGGGCATCGGTCTCGGCCGCGCCGGCGGGGAAGGCTTCGAGCGCTTCGGCGATACGGACCATCTCGCGCGGGTTGCGATAGCCGAGCTTGCGCAGGACATGCGGAGTGAGGGCAGCGTTCGCTTCGCCCTGGCCGATATGCGGATAGCGGTTGAAGAGCGCCGTGGCGAACGCATATACGACGCGCATCACCCAGTGGCGCTCGACGATGTTGCCGCCGTCGTCCTGATCGCGGTTGTGGAGGAAGGCGGCGGCGCACATCTCGATGCGCGGGCCCGCGTCCTCGGGATCGACGACGCGCGGCAAGGCCCGTGCTGCGAGGCGAAATGCCTGCAGGCGATCGCCCTCGACCAGCGGATTCATGTCCAGGGCGCCGAGATTCATGAGCGAGCGCCAATAGACCGACAGCGAGGACGAGCGCGCGAGCGACACCGGCGCGGTGAGTAACGCCTCGGCATCCCAGTACACCGCCTTCGGCCGCGTCTTCGGGTCGAAGAACTCGAGCCTGTGATCGGCCTCCGGGTCCTTCACGCCCGAGCCGGCCCGGTTCATGGCCGAGGTCGCCGTGGTGCACACATTGATGATCGGCACCTTCGGCTGCAGCAGCTTGACGCTTTGCGCGGGCCGGCCTTCCGGATACTGGGTGCAAAGCTCGTGCGGATCGCCTTTCTCGGCCAGCAGGATCGCGACCACGCGCGCCGCCTGGATCACGCTGCCGCCGCCGACCGCGATCACCGCATCGGCTTCTTGCGCGCGCGCGGCATCGCGCGCAGCGAGGATCGGTCCGAGCGGCGAATCCTTCTCCATTTCGTCGTAAACGCCGGCGCATAGCTCGCCCAGGCGCTCACGCATGCGCTCGATGAGCGCGGTCTTGCGCGCCAGCGTGCGCCCGCACAGGATGAAAGCGCGCTGGCCGCGGTTGCGCGCCACCTCGGTCTTGATGTTGGCGGCCGCATCCTGGCCGCTGTAGAGCCGCACCGGATAGTTCGCTGCGCGAAAGTCGTAGGCACGCATTCGTCTCTCCTCGATCGGCGGGCGCCAACTTTGCCGCTCGGGGCGATGCGGCCGACATGAAGCCATGCGGTGCGCCACACGAGGCGGCGCGGCTCGCCCCATAAGGCGACGCGGCTCGCCCCATGAAGCGGCGCGGCTCGCCGCGCGGGGGGCACTTCGATTCTAGCAACACTCGTTGACGCATACCCCGGCGCGCAGGGACAATCGAAGCGCCCGTACTGTCGAAGCACTACCCGGCAGCACCTTCGCTTCCGAGGTGCAGCATCCGTCCCCACCACGGCCCCGATGAACATAACATCAACCGTCGCCCACTTCGTTGCCGAATCGCGGCTCGATCGCATCGCCGAGCCGGTGCGGGACGAGGCCGTGCGCGCCCTGGTCGACTGGCTGGGCTGCTGCCTCGGCGGATGCCTGGATCCCGCCCTCGATGCCGTCAACGACGCGCCCAAGTTCACGCTCGACGACAGCGAGGCGACATTGCCCGGGAGAGGCAGCCGCAGCGACCTCGCGTCAGCCGTGCTGCGCTCGGCGATTGCTTCGGAAGCGCTCGATTTCGGCGCCACCCATGCGCCGAGCGGCGCTGCGGTGAGTGTGCCGGTCGTCGCCGCGCTGCTGCCGTTGGCGGAGGCGCGCGCGGCTTCCGGCGCCGACATGGTTCACGCCTATGTCCTCGGCGCGGAGATCATTTGCCGCCTCGCGCAAGCTCTGAACGCTGCGAGCTTCACGGGCAATTCACGCGCGCACCTCGCCTGCGCTCGCATCGGCGCAGCGACCGCCTGCGGCAAGCTGCTCGGGCTGGACGCCGCCCGGCTCACCCATGCGATCGGCATCGCAGCATGCGATATGGGTGCGATCGATGCTGCCGACTCCGCGGCGGGCCTTTTCGCCCAGTTCGGCGACGATGGGTACCGCGTGGATGACCGTGTCCAGCTCGCGGCAGCAGCGCGCAGCGGACTGACGGCCGCATTGCTGGCGCAGCGCGATACGGCCAACCGGATCCTGCCACTCGCAGGCGGGCAGGGCTTTTTCGCGCTGCTCGAGCAGCTCGCGAGCAGTGAGATGTTGCTGCACGGGCTCGGCGAAGAGTGGCACCTGGCTCGCATCGCTTACAAGCCATATCCCTGCGACAGCACGCTGCACGCCGCCATCGAAGCGAGCCTCAACGTTCGCACCCGGCACCGCCCGCTCGCGCGCCATATCACGCAAATCGAGCTGCATGCCCATCCCTCGGTGCTTGCGCGCGCGCGCACGCAAGCACCCACGAACGCCGCCCAGGCGCGCCGCTCGCTCCAGCACGCGGTCGCGGTTACGCTCATCGACGGCGCCGCGGGGCTGGAACAGTTTGGCGGGCGGCGCATCGCAGCCACCCGCGTGGCGGAGATGCGATCACGCATCGAGCTGCGCGGCGACGACCGGTTGCCCCCCGAGGGCGCGCGCATCCTGCTGCGCCTGCTCGACGGGCGCGTCGTCGAGCACAGCGTGCGCTGTGCGCGCGGCCATCCGGCGCGACCGCTCAGCGACGGCGAGCTGTCGGACAAGTTCCGCAGCCTGGCGGCCGAACTGCTCGCCACCGATCAGGCGGAGCGCCTGCTGGCGCTCGCCTGGAACGCGCGGGCGCTGGCCGATATCGGTGCGCTCGTGCGCGCGAGCGTTCCCGACGAGGCGCTGGACCCCGCCGAGCTTCCCGGTTCTCCCCTGATTCCGCGTTGAAGGAGCAGTGCAATGCCTTATGTCCGCGTCGACGGTGTGCGGCTTTACTACGAGGAGGCCGGCACGGGCACGCCGGTGGTGTTCGTACACGAGTTCGCCGGCGACCTCCGCAGCTGGGAGCCGCAATTGCGGTTCTTCGCACGCCGCTATCGCTGCATCGTCTTCAACGCGCGCGGCTATCCGCCTTCCGATGTGCCGGCATCGGCTTCGAAGTACTCTCAAGCCATCCATGTCGACGACATTGTCGGTGTGCTCGACGCACTCGAGATCCGCAAGGCGCACATCGTCGGCTGCTCCATGGGCGGCTATGCGGCGATTCACTTCGCGCTGCGTTACGCGCGGCGGGCATTTTCGGCGACAGCCATCGGCGCGGGCTTCGGCTCCGATCCGGACAAGCGTGATCAGTTCCTCGGCGATACGGAGGCGCAGGCGCGGCGCTTCGACCAGCTCGGGATGCCGAAGGCGGTGCAGGATTACAAGGTAGGCCCGTCGCGCGTCCAGTACTTGACGCGCGACCCGCGTGGATTCGCCGAGTTCGCGGCGCAGTTCGAAGCGCACTCCGCGCGCGGCTCGGCCCATACGCTGCGCGGCGTGCAGGCGAAGCGCCCGACCGTCTACGAGCTGGAGAAGGGATTGCGCACCTGCAAGCTGCCGCTGCTGGTGGTCTCCGGCGACGAGGACGACAACTGCCTCGAGCCCGGAATCTTCATCAAGCGCGTATGCATGAGCGCCAATCTGCTCGTAGTGCCCGCGACCGGCCACGCGGTGAACTTGGAAGAGCCGGATTTCTTCAACCGCGCGCTGCTCGATTTCCTCACCGCGGTCGACACCGGCGCATGGCGCCCGCGCGATCCGCGCTCGCTCGGAAGATCGACCTTGTCGAATAAAGGCTAGCAGGCGCGCAACCGAACCGGCAAGGCGAGCCGACTTTTCTTTCGTTGCTTCCTGCGCATCACTTGTCGAACCGGATCACGCTGCTCGGCTCGACGCGAACGTGCGACAGGCAGGCGCCCTTGACGTTGGAGAACTTGTCCAGGTCGCCCATCTCGCAGCGATCGCCGCCGCCAACCTTCACCCGGGCGATGTCGTCGCAATCGATACCGTTGAAGCGCACCTCGCGCTTCTGGCTGTCGCCCGGCTTGATGAAGGAGAAGCCGGAGAACTTCGAATCGTAGACCACGCCGTTGGCACGCAGAATCGAGAACTCGGGCACGAGACTGCGGATCTCGAAGTGGAGGTTGTTCACCATGCGCAGCTGCAGCCGGCACGTCCGGTTGCCGTCGATCTTTCCGTCCAGGTAGAGAAGCGCCTCGCCGACGTTCTTCTTGTCCGCCGCGGTGTCCTTCGGGTCCGAGGCGACCTCCTTGCTGCCGGCGCCGTCCTTGCCGGCAACCGGTTTGGAATCCGCGGCCGCATCCGGCTCGACATAGCGCCAGGTCTTGTCGTCTTTGAGCAGGATGCGCCGCCCGTCCGGGCCCGTCAGTTCGAAGTCGGCGGCCGCCCATCCGGAGGCGAGACCCGCCACTACAAGTACGACGCCACGGATTGCCGAACGCCTTGCCGTCATGCTCGCCACCTTCCCTTCATGCCTCACGTCCGCAGCCATGATAGACGTTCGCCGGCCTGCGACGAAATTTCCCGAAGCGCTCATTGCGGCACGCGGGCCATTTTCTTTACGGCGCGTGCTTGCGGCTAATCGACCCTGGCGCCGGTGCGGCGGATGATCGGCCCCCATTTGTCGGCTTCCGCGCGGATCAGCGCGCCGAACGCTTCGGGGCTCCCGCCCACGGGATCGAGCCCCGCGGCATTCAGCCGCGCTTTCACGCCGGGATCACGCAGCGCGGCGTTCATCGCCCGGTTGAGCCGCTGCACGATGTCGGCAACCGTGCCGTCCGGCGCCACCACGCCGTTCCACGCCGTCGAGTCGAACCCGGCCAGGCCGGATTCGGCGATCGTGGGCAACTGCGGCAGGAGCGGCCAGCGGCGCGCGCTCGTGACCGCGAGCATGCGCACCTTTCCCGCCTGCGCCAGCGGGCCGATCGCGGTCGGCACCGCGAAGATCATGTGCGCATCGCCGCTCGCGAGGGCATTGAGGGCGGGAGGAGAACCGTTGTACGGCACGTGCACGATATCGAGCCCACTCATCGCGCGCATGAGCGCCATGGTCAGGTGCGACGAGCTGCCGCTGCCCACCGAGGCGTAGTTGAGCTGGCCCGGCCGGGCGCGCGCATAAGCGATCAGCTCGGCCACCGACTTCACGGGCAGCGTGGCGGCCACCGCCAGCACGTTGGGCTGCGCGGTCGTGAGCACGACGGGCCGAAGATCCTTCTGCGGGTCGTAGGCAAGCCGGCTGTAGAGAAAGGGCGCGAAAGCGAGCGGGCCGTTGAAGCCGATCCCGAACGTATGGCCGTCCGGTGCCGCGCGCGCGACCGCCGTCATCGCCAGCGTGCCGCCGGCGCCGGGCAGGTTCTCCACCACGAAGGGTTGATCGAATGCCGCCTTCATGCGGCTGCCGAGCACGCGGCCGAGCACGTCGATGGAGCTGCCCGCAGGCGCCGACATGACGAAGCGCACCGGCCTCGCGGGCCAGGGCTCGGCCGCCAAGCTCGCCGACGGCACCATCGCCCAAGCGGTCGCCAGCAGCACCCCCCAGCCCTTGGCCGATGATCGAAAACGAGCGCAGGCCATCATGCGCTGGCGAGGGCCGATGCGAGCCACTGCGCATACCATGCGTCGAAAGCATGTACGCAGCGCTCGCTCGGCGCATACGGGCCGGGCCGGTAACCGCGCGAAGCGACGCCGCGTTGCACCCGCTCGCACAAAGCCCAATCCTGCGTGTTCGTGAGCTCCCAGAAGTCGATCACCGGCGCCGGGTCGAAGCCCGGCAAAGTGAGCGTCTCGCGCGGCACGGAAATCTCGCACGAAACGCGCGAAGCGTGCGCGCTCATAGGCCATACCGTATGCACGCTCAGGTAGTCGGGATGTATGCCGAGCATCAGGTTCGGATAAACGAGATAGTAGTGCACGAGAGCTTCGTCCGCGCCGCAACCCACATTGCCTAACCGCGGCCAGGTGCTACGCCCACTCATCGAGAGCGTATCGAAACCCGCGCGCAGGCGCATCGGCCCGCCGTTGAAGCAGCGGCCCTGTTCGAAGCCGCCGATCGAAGTCTCGCTCAAACGGTCGAGCTGCGGATGCGCGCGCGGGCAGTGGTAGCACTCGCTGTAGTTTTCGCACACGAGCTTCCAGTTCGCCTCGACGCGGTATTCGAGCGCGCGCACGCGCCGCAGCCGCTCCAGGCCCAAGCGCGATCCGTCGGGCAGGTCGGCAAGCGCCTCGTCCAGTGGCCTCGCCGCACTATCGAAATTGACGAACACGAAGCCGTCCTTACGCGCGAGCGGCATGGCGCTCAAGGCGAGCGCTTCGGCGCCATTACCCGTATCCATTCGCGGCGCCCGCAACAGCCGACCGTCCAGCGCGTAGGTCCAGGCGTGATACGGGCAGGCGATCGCCTGCTGCAAGCGCCCGCTCGCTTCCTCCACCAGACGCGACCCGCGATGGCGGCAGACGTTGAAGAAGGCGCGCAGGCAGCCGTCGTGACCGCGCACCACCAGCACCCGTTCCCGGCCGATGTCGCGGGTCACGAAATGGCCGGCGTCGGTCAGATCTTGTTCGCGCGCGACGGCCAACCAATGCCGCGCGAAGAGCGCCTCTTGCTCCAGCGCGTGAATCGACTCGGCGTGGTAGCACGGCGCGGGCAGCGTGCGCGCCCGTTCCAGCGGCTGCTGGGTATCGCGCAACGATTTGGCCAGGCGCCCCTTGTCGAAGCTTTCTGCCATGCGAGGGCAGTCTACGCGCCGCTGGCCTTCAGCGCGATACGAGCGTCTCGGATACCAGCGTGTCGTTCTGCGAGTAGAGGCGGCACGACTGCAGCCCGCAAGCATCGAGCGCGGCCGTGCGCGCCGCGGCCGGGGTGTACCGGCCCGAGCGCCAGGCGAACCGGCCGGTGGGCGAGATGGCGAACGCCTTGTTGTCGGACGACTCCAGGTAGCGATGCCACTGCTGCAGGTATTCCGTGGCCAGCACTTCGGGCGCCGGCAGCTGCGCGACCGACGGCTCGGTCGGCGGCGAATCCCAGGTCGGCAGATCGTTTTTGCGCAGGAACGCGTCGAGCAGGGGCCGCCATTGCGGCACACCGCCGCGGCGGGCGAATAGGGCATGGCCGTCTTCGCCGAACGCCGGCAACAGGCGCAATTCGCCGACGCCGCCTTTTTCCCGGTAGGCGGCGAACATGCGCCGAGCGAGCTCCGGGCCGAAATAGTGGTCGTTCTCGGTGTAGATCCACAAGCTCGGCACGCGCGCCGCCTTGCCGAATGCTGCGTAGGCTTCGATCAGACGGTCTTCGCGGCAGATCTCGTTCGGCGCGCGCGAGCCGCGGCCGCCGGCGAAGTTCACCACCGCCTTCAACCCCGGGGGCGGATCGGCCGCCAGCGCGAGGGTGCCGATGCCGCCCGCCGACTGGCCGATGACGATCGTCCGGGTCGCATCGACCTGCGGATGAGATGCGAGCGCGCGCAGGGCCGCGCGCAAATCACGCGCGCTTTCGCGTGCCGCGCGTTCGTGGTCGGCGGAATCGCAGCGGCCGGACGACTCGTCCCAGCTGCCTTCGGATGTGCCGTAGCCCCGCCGCATCACCACCACGGCGACGTAACCGCGCCGCGCCAGTTCCTCAGCCTGGAAGGACATCTGCGCAGCCGACATCCGGCGCCGCGCCTCGCTCTGCCGCGGCGAGCCGTGGGTGATGAGCGCCAGCGGATAGCGCGCCTCGGCTGCCGGCTTGACGAGCAGCGCTTCGAGCTCGATCGCCGCGCCCCCCTCGAAAACCGCCAGCAGCCGCATCGGCTTGCGCTCGATCTCGCTGCGCGGGATGGCGGGCGCGGCCCAACTGGTGACGGTTGCGGCCGCAAGCGCCACGGTCAGCACGAGCTTCTCGAGCGTGGTCAGCGTCTGCATGGGGAAAAAAGCGCGATCAAAACGATCCAGAACCTTTCTATCGGACGCCCGCCGAGGATCTGTACCCGGTGCATGAGCCAAGCTCCCTCCAATTCGGAGCATCGCCTCCCTGTTTACTGCGGCTGGATGCCGACCTGACGGGCCACCTTGCGATAGGTTTCGAGATCGCGCTTGATCCGCGCATGGAACTCCGCCGGCGGCATGCCAATGGTATCGGCGGCGCCAACGGTCGCGTAGCGTTCGCACACGTCCGGAAGTTTCAGTGTCGCGCGCGTTTCCGCGTAAAGCTTGTCGACGACCGACTTCGGCAGGCCCTTGGGTGCGAACAATCCAACCCAGATCGAGGCGTCCACTCCGGGTATGCCGGCCTCCTGCGGCGTCATCCAGTCGGGCCCGTGCGGCGAGCGCTTGGCCGTCGTCACCCCGATCACCTTGACGCGGTCGGATTTCAGATGCGCAATGACCCCGGGAATGCCGGCCACGGTGAAGGCGACCTCGCCGCCTGCGACGGCGGCCACGGCCGGTGCGCCGCCCTTGTAGGGCACGTGCAGCAGCTTGATGCCTGCCGCGGCGGCGATCCATTCGGCGGCCAGCTGGTTGACCGATCCCGTGCCCGGCGAGCCGTAGGTCACTTCCCCCGGCTTGGCCTTGGCGGCAGCCACCAGCTCCTTGAAGCCGCCGATGCCGGACGCGGTGCTGACCACCACCGCCATGGCGGCGTCACTCAGCATGGTAATGGGCGTGAAGTCGCGATCGAGGTCATACGGCACGTTCTTGAGCACGACCGGGTTCACCGAGAACTCGCCGGTGTGCGCGCACAGCAGCGTGTAGCCGTCGGCTGGCGCCTTTGCCGCGATGCCGACTGCGATGAAGCCATTGCCGCCGGGACGGTTGTCGATGACGAAGGTCCAGCCGAGCCGCTCGGTGAGCTTGTTGGTGAGGATGCGGGTGGAGGTGTCGACCACGCCGCCGGGCGCGAACGGCACCAGGACGCGGATGGGCTTGGTCGGGTAATCCTGCGCCTGCAGGCCAGCGGCGGCTGCCAGCAAGCTCGCGCCGAAGAGGAGGGTGGTGAAACGCGGCATGTTGTGCTCTCCCTGATGCGGCCTGCTCCTCAGAGCAGGTCCTTCCATTTCGCGCGGATCTTCTCCTGCAGCTCCTTGCTCGCTTCGGCCACGGCGGGGAACTCGTGCAGGAAATCGTACGGCCGGCAGGCGTCGATGATCGCCTTGGAGCTCAACGGCGCCGCATACGGGTAGGCAATCGACATCGGGTCGTTCTTCGAGCCCATGCCGCGCTGGATGATGTCGATGTCGAGCGCCGGATCGGTGCGCGTCGCCACCGCCCACATCACTTCCTGCAGGTTCGACGGATCGATGTCCTCATCCACCACCACCGAGTAGCGCGACATGTAGGCGCCGACCCCGCACTGGTTGAGGATGTGGCCGGCCTGACGCGCATGCCCGGCGTAGCGTTGCTTGATCGCGACCACGTTGAACATGCGCGCGCCGCCGATCTCGTGCGCCCAGACTGCGGCGACGTCGGGCACGCCGGCCGCGGCCAGCGCATCGAACAGCAGTGCCGAGCGCATGACCGCCTTCGAATACGAATAGTCGTTCGGCGGCTTGGCGGGCGGACTGCCGATCATGATCGGATCGTTTCGGAAGTAGATGCGCTCGATCTTCACCGCAGGCGCGGTGGCGGCCTTGCCGGGGTAGTAGCCGTGGAATTCGCCGAACGGTCCTTCGATGCGCTCGTCGCCCGGCTGCGCCCAGCCTTCGAGCACGATCTCCGAGGCTGCCGGAAGAGGCAGCCCGGTGAGCGCGCCCTTCACCACGGCGACCGGCTCGTTCAGGATCGCCCCGATGTAGTCGTATTCGCACATGCCGAATGGCACCTCGATCCCCGACACCAGGTAGCCGAGCGGATCGGCGCCGAGCACGATGCACACCGGGAAGGGCTTGCCCGCGGCCATGTGCTTGCGATACTGGATCGCGCCGTGCTTGCCCGGAATCATGTCGAGCCCGACGTGGTTGCGGTCGTGAATCATCACCCGGTAGGTGCCGACGTTGATCCAGTCGCTGTCGTAATCGCGCGTCACCACCATGCAGCCCGTGCCGATGTAGCGCCCGCCATCGCCTTCGTGCCAAAGCGGCGACGGGAACGCGAACAGATCCAGGTCGGCCCCGCTCACTGCGTTGTCGAACACCGGCCCGCCTTCTACCCCGACCGGCTTGAACTGCGCAGCACGCGCCTGCCATTGCGCCGGCCTGCCGCGCAGCTTCTGCACCAGCCCATGGTGGCTTTGCTCGGGCCCGAGCCGCAGGATGGAAGCAAGCCGCGCCGGGCTCGACGTGCTGCAGGTGAGCACACGATAGCCCGCGGGATAGCCCGGGATACGGTCGAACAGCAGGGCAGGCGGGTTGGTTTTCTTGACGTTCAGCTCGCTGACCGTGCCGAGCTCGAGATTCCAGTCGGCGCCTTCGACATCGCGCAGCTCGCCCAGGCGCCGCGCTTCCTCCAGCCAGACGCGCAAGTCGAGCGGATTGCCGGTGGCGGCGCTCATGCCTGGCCTGCGCGCATGCGGGCCGCGAGCTGCACGGCGCGCACGATCTCCGGATAGGCCGCGCACCGGCACAGGTTGCCGGACAGGTAATGCCGGATCTCGTCTTCGCTCGGATCGGGATTCGCGTCCAGGAGCTGCCGGCTCATGAGCACGAACCCGGGCGTGCAGAAGCCGCACTGGAATGCGCCGCATGCGGCGAACGCTCTCTGTACCGCATCCAGGCCGAGGTCATCCATCGCGACTTGCGTCCCGTAACCTCGCGTGGCGTCGTTTCCCTCACCCCCAGCCCCTCTCCCAGAGGGAGAGGGGAGCGTCGTGGGTCTTGCTTGTTGCGCCGTCCGAAGCATCCATTGCTGGTCATCGCCGTGTACCTGCTCGATGGTGGCCACTTCCGCGCCGTCCACGAACGCCGCCAGGTACAGACAACCGGAAACCGCCGTCCCGTCGACGAGCACCGTGCAACAGCCGCACAGCCCTTGCGCACAACTTTCGCGTGCGCCGCCGAGTCCCATCCGCTGCAGCAGCTCCACCAGCGTGTGATGGCTTCCAATCTGCGCGCTGACCGCTTCGCCGTTCAAGCGAAAGCGGATCGTGCGCTCGGCCGCGGCTTCCACGCTCATTGGTCCCTCATTCGTTTTCCAGCGGCTGGCCGCACTGGACGCGCAGCGCCCGGTACACGCTCTCGGCGGTGAGCGGCAGCGCGGTCAGGCGCACACCGACCGCATCCTCGATCGCGTTCGCGATCGCCGGCGACACCCCGAACGTGCCGCTCTCGCCCACGCCCTTGGCGCCGAACGGGCCGCCGCGCTCGTTGCCGTCCACTGCCTCGTTCTCGATCCGAGCCGGCACATCGAGCATGCCGGGAATCTTGTATTCGGCAAGCGACGCATTCATCAACTGGCCGTCGCGGAAGAGCATGTGCTCGGAGGTGCTGAAGCCGAGCTGCATGATAGCGGCGCCGGAGAGTTGCGTCTGAACCACCGCGGGATTGATCGCCTTGCCGCAATCGGCCACGTTGACGAGCCGCGTCACTTCGAACTGCCCGGTCTCGGTGTCGACGGCGACTTCGACACCGGTCGCCCCCACCATCCAGAACGGCGTGACGTTGTCCGACTGGCCGGTGGCGTGATCGGTCGGGGCATACGCCGGGACGAAGCTTCCCATGCCGACCACGTTGCCGGCCTGCATGCCGTACTTCTTGCGAAAGAGATCCGGAATCGGCGTGGTCTCCGGCGGCAAGCCCAGCTCGCCGGCGAGCGCAAGCAGCTTGTCGCGTGCGTCCTCGGCCGCGCGCCTGACCGCGTTGCCCATGTGGTAGGTGGAGCGCGAGCCGAGCGTTGCCATGTCGTAGGGCGTCACGTCGGTGTCGGGATGCACCACGCTCACCTGCTCGGCTTCGACGCCCAGCACTTCGCCCACGATCTGCGCCATCGCGGTATCCGAGCCCTGCCCCATGTCGACCGTGCTGCAGAGCAGGCTACAGCTCGCGTCGGCGTTGACGGTCACGATCGCAACCGATGTGGTGGGCGAAATGCTCGCCTTGAAGCCGATCGCGATCCCGCGCCCGCGCTTGAGCGTGCCGCTAGCGCGATCGAAGGGCTCGTTCCAGCGCATGCGCTGCGCGAGCCGCTCCAGCACCCGATCCAGCGCCGCATCGCGCATGATGGTCCCGGTTGCCTGCGGCCGGCCTTCGCGCAGAATGTTCTTGCGGCGGAATTCGAGCGGATCCATGCCGATCGCGCGCGCAACCATGTCCGCATGGCTCTCGTAAGCCCACACCAGCTGCGGGATGCCGAAGCCCCGCAGCGCCCCGGCAGGCGGCAGATTGGTATAGAGCGCGTAGGAATCGATCGTCACGTTATCGATATCGTATGGGCCGGGCGCGGTGAAGCCCGACTTCTGCGTGATGCGCGGACCGATGTCGGCATACGCGCCGCCGTTCCACCACACCTCGCATGCACGCGCGACGATGCGGCCGCTGCCGTCCACACCGCTTTTGATGCGCAGCGTGGCCGCATGCTTGGTGAGCGTGTAGAACTGCTCTTCCATCGAAGCCGCCACCTTCACTGGCCGGCGTACGATCAACGCCGCCGCGGCGACCAGCGCTTCCAGCTTGATGTAGAGCTTGGCGCCGAAGCCGCCGCCCAGGAACGGCACCTGCACCCGCACGCGGTTCTCCGGCCAGCCGAGCAGGCGCGCGATCTCGATGCGCACGAACGACGGGCTCTGCGAAGCGGTATGGAGCGTGAGCCGCCCGTCGCCCGGTTCCGCCACCGTGACGAAGGGCTCGAGCGGCAGGTGCAGCACCTGCTGCGTCTTGAACGTATGCTCGAAGACCTGCGCGGCCTCGGCGAACGCGGTGTTCACGTCACCGCGGCGCAGATGGAAGTCGAGCGCGATATTGGTGTCGCGCTTGCCGGCCAGGTGCTTGAGATCGGGAAACGTTCCGGCGGGCTTGAGCGTCTCGTGCACGATGGCCTGCGAGGTCATCGCCGCGACTTCGTCGAAGACTGCGGGCAACTCCTCGTACTCGACCTCGATCGACTGTGCGGCCGCCTCGGCCACGTGCGGATCGGCCGCGAGCACCAGCGCGACCGGCTCGCCGGCGTAGCGCACCTTGTCGAGCGCGAGGATCGGCTGATCGTGAAACGCCGGGCCGTAGTGCGGATCGGGAATGAGCGCCCGGATGTCCTCGCCCGTCAGCACGCGATGCACGCCGGGATGCGCGCGCGCGGCTGCGGTATCGATGCGGCGGATGCGGCCATGCGCGATGGGGCTGCGCGCGATCTTGCCGTACAGCATGCCGGGCAGCACGAGGTTGTGCACGTAGGGCGCGCGGCCCGTGAGCTTGGCGCGCGCCTCCTTGCGCAGCACCGAACGGCCGACTTGCGGACCGTTGTGGCGGAGCGCGCTCACTGCTGCGGCCTCGATTGCATCATCGCGTCCACTCGGCTCGTCGCATCGTCCCATCCACTCGGCTCATTGCGTCATCGCATCCACTGACTCGTCGCGCCATCGCACGCAGTGAGCTCATTGCGCAGCCGCAGCGGCGGGCGCTGACACGGCTTCGCGTAACGCGCGCCGCATGTGCACGCGCAGGAGCTCACGCTTGTACGCCGCCGAACCGTGCTGATCGCCGATCAATTCCTGCTCGGCCGCCGCATCGCCCGCGCGCTCGAGCAGCGCAGCGTCGAGCCGAGCGCCGCGAACGAGCGCTTCCACCGCGCTCAGGCGCGTGGGCCGGTCCACGGCCGCGCTCACCACCACGCGCGCATCGTCCACCATCCCGTCCTCGCCCATGTCCAGCGCGACCGCGATGCCGAGTGCCGGCCAATCGTCGGCGCACCGGGTCGTCACCTTCCGGTACGCCGCCCGACGCGCCTTGTGAACAGGGATATGCACCTCGGCGATCAGCTCGTCGCCCGCGAGGGTGGTTTCCATGTAGCCCGCGATCAGCTCGGCGAGCGCAAGCGTGCGCGTGCCGGCCGCGCCTTGCACGACGATGCGCGCATCGAGCGCGGCCAGCAGCGCAGGCAAGTCCATGTGCGGGTCGGCGTGCGCGAGGTTGCCGCCGACCGTTGCGACATTGCGTACGCGCACGTTGGCAAGCCGGCTGAGCGCGCGGCACACGACCGGAAGCGCGTCGTGGACCGCCGGAGAGTGCTCGAGTTGCGTGAGCGTGACTTGGGCGCCGAGCCGGATCGCCTGCGGTTCGCGCTCGATGGCGAAGTAGCGCGGCTCGATGCGGCGCAAGCTCACCAGGCGCCGCGGTTTCAGCACCCCGGCCTTCATCATGAGCATGAGCGCGGTGCAGCCGCCGGCCGCGCGCACCGACGGGTCGGCCGGTTCGAGCAGGTTCACCGCTTCCTGCAGCGACGTGGGCTCGATCAGCTCGAACGGGCTCATTGCCGGGCCGTCAGCCGAAAAGGCAGCGCTCGACAAGGCGCGGGCCGTTGCAACGCCGCCGGCACAGTGCTCATTCGGGGCAGGCAATCATTCGATATTGTGGCCGCAGCCGGTGCGCGTTTTCGGTCTCAACGGCGCCGCGCGATCGGTTGCGCGCGCGGGAGAGGTTGGACGCGGTTGGAGTTTCGCCCGAAATCCTACTGACAAGGGATACGGAAATCAACCGCAGCGTGCCGCCAAACGCGTTCGGTAACCTTTTGTTCTGCGGCAAGACGCGCTAGCGCTGCGGACGCCTCGGGTCGCGCGCCCTCTCGCCCACGGGGTCAGTCGCTTCGAGGTCGGTCATGTCGCGGGCGTAGCCGATCGTGCCCAGAACGTTGCCGGCCGCGTCGAACACCGGCGCCTTGTAGGATTCGACCCAGCCCATCCGATCGGCACCGTTGAGCGCAATGTCGTGCTTCGCAGGGCGGCGATTGCGCATGACCTCGCGATCGGCTGCGAGCCACTCGCGGGCGGTCTCTGCGTCCACCAGGTCGAAGTCGGTCCTGCCCACGATGTCCTGCGGCGTGCGTCCGTGCGCCGCTGCCTGGGCCCGGTTCACGGCCAGGAAGCGGCCTTCGGTATCCTTGAGCCAGACGCGAAACGGGACATTGTCGATCAGCGCGAGCAGGTAGTTGGTTTGCCGGCGCAGCTGCGCCGTGCGCGCCGCAACCTCCTGCTCCAGGCGCTCGTTGGTTGCCTGCACCTCGCCCAGCGCCTCCTGCAGCCGCTGCGCGCTATCGTGCAGGGCGATCTCCGCCTGGCATCGAGCATGCTGCGCCTGGGCATTCGCGATAGCACGCCGGATCGCCGCACCCAGGCGCGCCGGACGGTATTTCAGGACGAAATCGGCGATGCCGGCCTCGAGCAACATGGCCGCCTGGTCCTCACCCATGTAGCCGGACACGAGCACGATCGGCAACTCGGGCCGGCGCGTACGCAGCCGCGAGACCGTCTCCTGAAATTTCATTCCAGGGAGGTTGTAGTCGGTGAGCACCGCATCCCAGGCGCCGTCGTCCAGTGCGCCTTCCAGATCGTCCGCGCTGTCCACGCGCCGGCAGGTCGCAGCCACGCCCTGGCGTTCCAGCTGCTGTTCGATCAACTCGAAGTCCGACAACCGGTCTTCGATGACAAGCAATCGCAGCGGCATCGTTCGTTTCCTCCTGCGCCCGCCAGCCGAGCCTGAATCGAATCGACGACCGGTTGGCTCCTAGTACTGCCGTACCGGCGAAGCTCACGACATGGACGCGCGAGGTGCCGATTGTTGTGCTAGGACTCCTCCTACAGGCATGGGTTTCCCAAGCCTGCGCCATTTGCGGGTCGCGCGACACCGGCACAAGAGCCGTACTCGCCCCGGATAACCCTTGGCGCAGCCCTTTCATGGCCAGCACGTTCCATCCATCGCATTGACGTCTGGACGTCTTGGTTCTAAGCTCGGGCTTTCCGAAGAGGGTTTATGCGAAAACGACCGGGGGAAGTCAGGGATGCCATAGTTCATGTATTAGGCTCCCGCCGCGAGGGCGCCACCGTCTACGAAATCACGCGCGAAGTAGCGGGGCTCCTCGGCGATGTGCCGACGTCATCGATTCGGTCGTACCTTCAGCTCAATACGCCTGAGTTGTTTGTTCGGATGGATCGTGCGCAGTACATCTTGAATGAGTTTTTGTACGAGCCACGCCCAGCGACCAGTCGATACACGCAAGCGCCCTTCGAATTCGGCAAAGCAATGCTCTTGCACGACGATTGTGTTCTATGGCTGGAAAAGCAGATCCCAAACTCCGTTCACGCCGTTGTGACAGATCCTCCCTATGGCCTGGTGGAGTACTCCGAAGCTCAACAAGCGAAGCTTCGAGACGGCAAGGGCGGCATTTGGAGGATCCCTCCATCGTTCGATGGCAATCGACGGTCGCCACTGCCTCGATTCACCGTCTTGCGACAAACCGATCTGGACGCGCTTGGTGATTTTTTCTTTGCATGGGCACGACGCCTGCTTCCCGTCCTCGTGCCAGGGGCGAACGTCGTCGTTGCGAGCAATCCGCTGCTCTCATTCATCGTTTCCGGCGCACTGTCGCGCGCGGGGCTGGAACGCCGCGGCGAAATCGTACGGCTCGTGATGACGATGCGAGGCGGCGACAGGCCAAAGCACGCTCATCTGGAGTTTGCTGACGTGAGCGTGATGCCGCGATCGATGTGGGAGCCGTGGCTCATCTTCAGAAAGCCGCTGGACGGCCGGGTACAGGACAACTTGCGAAGGTGGCATACGGGCGGCTTTCGAAGAATTTCGGCGAGCCGGCCTTTCGGCGACGTCATCCAATCGAGGCCGACCCATGCTTCGGAGCGCCGGCTCGCGCAGCACCCCAGCCTGAAACCACAGGCTTTTCTAAGGCAGCTGGTTCGAGCAGTTCTGCCGCTGGGTGTAGGCAAGGTGCTCGATCCGTTTGCCGGATCTGGATCCACGCTCGCAGCGGCGGAAGCAGTCGGATACGAAAGCCTGGGTATCGAAAAGGGTCTCGACTACTTCGCCATGGCCACCCGCGCCCTACCCAAGCTCGCTGCCTTGCGGGTTGAGAGCTCTGCGGATTGATTATCCTCTACGGTCTTTGACACGTTTGCGCGCAGTATCGACGCCTGCCGCAGGGCCGGCTTTGTATATCCACTTTTGACGCAGCTTCGCAATCCCGTCAGCATGCAGCGTCGCTGTTCGGGTCCCCAGTTCGCTCCTGGCGTTTCGGCGGAAATCGTCTACCGTGACTTGGCCGAGATAAACCTCTGAAAAAGTCATGGGCCTTCGATCGCTCACTGGCTCAGTATCCTTATCAACGACATAAACGAATACGCACATCCATTGATTTCGAGCGCCATGAGTATCGACGGCTCCACCGGATTTCAAAGTCGTCTTTATCTCGACACCGTGTTCGCCTGCTTTCACGCAATTGTTCGGATACTTCCCGCGAAGCACCAGGTCGGGGTGTCCGTTAAAGAAACAATTTTCCACTAACGTCCTGGAATGCTTCGCCAAGCTTGCCGTCAACATGTCCGACAACAAGCCTGACATGATCGCGGGCCGAAGCATGTCATCCAGCCTGTCCAATCCTTTCTCCACCAAATGGATGTTTACGTCGTAAAAGAAGTCGTATACATCCTGCATGGCGAGTCGAAAGTCATCACTTCGAAGCTCGTAGGGAAGCGTTGCCTTCTCATTGAACGCGGCTGGATCGACATTGTTTCGGTTGACGGCCATACCAATTTGCGGGCTGTAGCGACGCGCCGAGAATAGCACTTCCTGTGTTATGACGACTGACTCGACGCCATACCGAGGCGAGAATTCGCCACACGCGGCAGCGTCAGCTCGGCGCACAAGCCGCCGCCGCCACGATCGGAAAGCGCAATGTCCCCGCCGTGTGCGCGTGCGACCGCGCGCGCGATGGCAAGCCCGAGACCGCTGCCGCCGGTATGGCGCGCACGCGAGGGCTCGAGGCGCACGTACGGTTCGAAAACCCGCTCGCGCTCGGCCGCGGCAATGCTGGGCCCGCGATCCTCGATGCGAATGCGCACGCTCTGCGGTGAATCGAGCACCGTGACGTCGATGTCGCCGCCGCCATGGCGGCGCGCATTGTCCATGAGATTCGCGAGGCAGCGGCGCAAGGCGTGAGCTCGAGCATGGAGCGGCGCCTCGGCGCGGCCGTGAACGCGCACGCGTGCGCCCAGCGCTTCGATGTCTTCGGCCACCCCTTCGAGCAGCGCATTCAGATTGAGCAGGATCGGATTCTCGCCGCTCGCGCCGGCACGCAGGAATTCGAGTGTGCCGCCGATCATGTGCTCCATTTCCTCGAAGTCGGAGTCGAGGCTCGCCTTTACCTGCGCGTCGCCGATGCGCTCGAGCCGCAGCCGCGCACGCGTCAGCGGCAGGCGCAGATCGTGCGATACCGCGGCCAGGGCCTGCGAGCGGGTTTCGAGATAGGCCTTGAGCTCGCGCTGCATGGTATTGAACGCGCGCGCGGCGCGCGACACTTCGATCGGGCCGCTCTCGGGCAATGGCGGCCGGTCGAGATTGCGTGCAAGACCGGTGGCCGCATCGGCCAGCGTGGCGAGCGGGCGGGTGAGACGGCGCACGGCCCAGCCTGCAAGCAATGCCACGGTGACGCCGCTGATCGCCACCAGCGCGATCAGTCGCAGCGGCCGGTCCGCCGGCGCCGTCGGCACGACATGACGAAAGGTCGCGACCGCGCCGTTGGCCAGACGCACCTGCGCGATCATCAGCAGGAGCGGAAAACGGGCGCCACGCCTGCTCCGGCGAATCTTGCGCTCGCCCTCCGGCGACGCCGGCGGTGCTGTTCCGTCGTCGCCGCGATGCTGCCGTCGCTGCTCATCGTGGAATCGTCCCCGCCTGGCGGGGACCAGAGATAGGATCTGCACGTCGCGCGACGGCGCCAGCGCCTGCTCCAGATAGCGCGCATACGCTTGCGCCTCAGGCGAAAGCGGCTCCGCGCGCTCACGCCAGGGCTCCTCCAGGCTCACTCGCGTAGGCGGAACGCTCAACGCGCGCACCAGCCGAGCGCGCTCCTCGGCGTCGGCGTCGTCGAGCAAGGAGACGATGCCGGCGACGCGCTCGGCCGCGTAGCTGCCGAGAATGCGTCCGGCAAACCGGCTGCGATCGTCCAGCATGAGCCACGCACCCACGGCCTGCGCCGCGAGCAGCCCCGCAGCCAAGGCGGCCAGAAGCTGCCCGAAGAGCGTTCGCGGCAGCCACTTCACGCGCTGCGCTCCACCTTGGCCGCGAGCAGGTAGCCTTCATTGCGAACTGTCTTGATGAGCTCGGGCTCGCGCGCGTCGTCGTTGAGGCGCCGGCGCAAACGGCTGATCATGACATCCACGCTGCGATCGAACGGACCTGCTTCGCGTCCCGACAGCACGTCCATCAGCCGGTCGCGCGACATGACCCGGTTGGCATTCTCCGCCAGCGCCTGCAGCAGGCGAAACTCGCCAGTCGACAACGGGATGGCGACGCCATCCGCGCCGACCAGATGGCGCATGCCGATGCTCAACGTCCACCCCGCGAAGCGCAGCTCGCGGGCCGGACGTTCGCCGGCGAGCTCGTGCATCCGGCGCAGGATGCTGCGGATGCGTGCCAACAGCTCGCGTGGATGGAACGGCTTCGGCAGATAGTCGTCCGCCCCCATCTCCAGGCCGATGATCCGATCGAGCTCGTCGCCGCGTGCGGTCAGCATGAGAATGGGGATGCGCGAACGGGCGCGCAGCTCGCGGCACAGCGCCAGCCCATCGTCATCCGGCAGCATGAGATCGAGGATGACGAGATCGAATGCGCCTGCGTCCAGTGCCCGGCGCAGCGCGGTCCCATCTTCGACCGCTATCACCTCGAAACCTTGCTCGCCGAGGTAGCCTTCGAGGAGCGTACGCAGCTCGGCATCGTCGTCCACCACCAGCAGGCGCTGACTCATAGCGGGACTCTCGGTTCGCGCGGCCGTGCGCAAGCGTCACGAGCTGCGTAGGTCCAAAGCATAGCCTTTCGGCTTGTCGGCGCGGCCTCTGCAACGCCTGTCTTGCATTCCGTTACACGCGGTTAACAAAACCTCGCCCGTTGCTGCAAGCCGGTTTACATGCCCGGGCGTTAATGCCCATGCGTTTCCAACCTGAGGAGTAAATACCCATGAATCGCACCACCATCGCCCGTACCATCGCCGCCGCGTTGCTCGGCTCGACCGTGCTCGTCACCGCCGCACCGGCTCTGTCGCAACCGCACGGGGAAGGTCATCGCTTTCAGCGCATGTCGCAGATGACCGAAACCGACCGCGCGCAGATGCGCGAACGCATGCAGACGCGCATGAGCCAGCGTCTGGATCGGCTCGCCGCCCGGCTCGAGATCAAGGCCTCGCAACAGGACGCGTGGCAGGTATATCGCAAGGCGCGCGCTTCGATCTTCGAGAACCGGCCGCAGCGTCCGGCGCGCGACGCGGATGCGACCACGTTCACGCGTTTCCGCGCCGACATGGCGCAGCGCCGGGCACAGCACCTCGCGGCCATGGCGGAGGCCACCGCGACGCTACAGCAGGCGCTCGAGCCGCAACAGCGCAAGGTGCTCGACGAGATCGTGCGCCAGAGCGGGGCACGCGGCAAGCATCGCGGCCACCGCGATGGTCCGCGCCGCGGCGGTCATCATCACGGCAGCGGCCGCGCCTGAAGTGCCTGCGCCGGCCTCGTTCCTGCCGGGCTCGCGTCTGCGGGAACGGAACGAGGCACGGTCGCGACGCCGGGCGCAGCATCGGCGCTGCGCCCGGCGTTTCTCCGCTCTCAGGACGCGGCAAGGTTATCGCGTCCCCGCAATCCCGCCTCGATCTCCGCCGCATCCACGGTCGCACGCACTACCAGGCTGCTTGCAGCGGTTCGAGCCGTCTTTTCCTGCTTTCGGCCCGCCGATGTGTCCATTGGCTAAACTACACGGCACTCGCGGCAGAACGAATTGGCCAATTCAATGGCAGTCGAGCGAACAGGCGTGGGTCACCAGCTCGGTCGAGCGCGCAGGTCATACCGGCAGCGCGCCTGGGCCGATGCGTTCCAGGCATTCTCGCGCGCCGATCGTGAAGCTCCGCTCGAGGCTGTAGACCTCGAGTCGTTTGCGATGGCGGCATACCTGGTCGGTCGGGATCGTGAATACATCGAGACATTGGAGCGTGCTTACAACGCTCATTTGAACGCCGGCCGCTGCGCTCGCGCCGTTCGTTGTGCTTTCTGGCTGGGATTTCGCCACCTCATGCGCGGCGAGACGGGCCGCGCGAGCGGCTGGTTTGGTCGTGCCGAACGGATGCTGGTGCGCGAGGCCCAGGAGTGCGCCGAGCGCGGCTATCTGTTGCTGCCGGTGGTCGAGCAGCGGCTGCAATCGGGCGACTTCGAGAATGCATACGCCGCTGCAGCCGATGCCGCCGTCATCGGCGAGCGCTGCGGCGACGCGGACTTGGTCGCCTGCGCCCGGCACCAGCAAGGCCGGATCCGACTGCTGCAGGGGCAGGTCGAAGCCGGGCTGGCGCTCCTGGACGAAACCATGGTCACGGTCACCGCGGGAGAGCTGTCGCCCCTCGTGACCGGCCTGATGTACTGCAGCGTGATCGACGCCTGCCAGCGGGTATACGCGATCGACCGCTCCCGGGAGTGGGCCGCCGCCCTTGCGCATTGGTGCGAGCGCCAATCCGATATGGTCGCCTTCGCCGGCGTCTGCCAGGTCCATCGGGCGGAGATCCTGCAGCTGCAGGGCGCATGGCCGGACGCGATCGCGGCGGCGCGACGCGCCAGCGCGCGTTCGCAAGGCATCAATCGGGGCGCCGCCGCCGCCGCGTTCTACCAGCAGGGCGAGGTCCATCGCCTGACGGGGGAGTTCGGCGCGGCCGAGGAGGCATACCGTAGCGCCAGTCACCTCGGCCTGGAGCCCCAGCCGGGCCTCGCCTTGTTGCGCCTGGCGCAGGGACGCACGGACGCGGCTGCTGCCGCCATTCGCCGCGCCGCAGGCGCCACGACGGACCGGCTGAAGCGCATGGGCCTGCTGCCCGCGTGCATCGAGATTATGTTGGCGGTGGGCGCGGTCCAGGACGCGCGCCACGCCTGCCGGGAGCTGGAGCAGATTGCGCGGAACTTCGATACCGGGGTGCCGGGCGCCATCGCCGCACAGGCGTGCGGAGCCGTTGACCTGGCCGAGGGCGACGCGCAGGCTGCGCTCGGCCCGCTGCGGCGCGCTTTCGACGTCTGGCAGCGGATCGAGGCGCCCTACGCCGCGGCGCGCGTGCGCGTGCTGATCGCACTCGCCTGCCGTGCCCTCGGGGACGAGGACGGCGCCGGCCTGGAGATCGACGCGGCCAGGTCCGTGCTCGAGCGGCTGGGCGCCGCACCGGATCTTGCCCGGATCGAGTCGCTGATGAAGGACGTCCCCTCCGGTCACGCCCATGGGTTGACGGCACGCGAACTGCAGATCCTGCACCTGGTCGCCGCCGGCAAGACCAACAAGACCATCGCCCGCGAGCTATCCCTGAGCGAGAAGACCATCGACCGGCACGTGAGCAACATCCTCGCCAAACTCGGCGTCTCCTCGCGAACGGCGGCGACGGCATTCGCCTACCAGCGCAATCTCGTCTGACCGACTCGGGCTACTTGCCCGCATCTGGGGGAAATCACCCACGCCATCGCCGGGGACACTGGCGTGTTCCCCCGAAGCGCGCCCTCGCCTTCTCCGCTAGCTTGTGCGCAGATCGGCAGCGCGAACGCGGAGAACCCGAACCTTGAAGGAGATCGCGATGACGCAGGCATTCGATGCAATCGTCGTGGGCGCACGCTGTGCCGGTTCGCCGACGGCGATGCTATTGGCCCGGAGGGGATATCGGGTCCTCGCCGTCGACCGCGCAACGTTCCCGAGCGATACGGTGTCGACTCACATCCTGCACCCCCTCGGCGTGAGCGCCCTGTCGAGGTGGGAGCTTCTCGACAGCCTGGCGGCGACCGGGTGTCCGCCGATGCACACGTACGCCTTCGACTTCGGCGCCATCACGATTACCGGCGCGCCAGGCACCACGGAAGCACCCGTAGCGTATTGCCCAAGGCGGCCGATACTGGACAAGCTGCTCGTCGACGCCGCGGGCCGATCGGGCGCGGAGATCCGCGAAGGCTTCGCCGTCGAGGAAGTCCTGATCGAGGAGGGGCGTGCGGTCGGAATAAGGGGCCGCTCGAAGCAGGGCGGCTCCATCATCGAGCGGGCGCAAGTCGTCGTCGGCGCCGATGGCAGACGCTCGTTCGTGGCCAAGGCCGTTCGGCCCGAACACTATGACGAGAAACCGCCGTTGCTCGGCGCGTACTACACCTATTGGAGCGGATTGCCGATGGATGGCAGATTCGAGAACTATATCCGCGCCAAGCGGGGCTTCGCGGTCGCTCCGACTCACGACCATCTGACCATGGTCATTGTCGGGTGGCCGTACGCTGAGTTCGCGCAACACAAGCGCGACGTCGAAGGCAGCTATCTGAAGGCGATCGAACTGGCGCCGACCTTCGCGGAGCGCCTGCGCGGCGCGCAGCGGGAGGCGCCGTTCACCGCTGCGGCCGTGCCGAACTATTTCCGCAAGCCCTACGGTCCAGGCTGGGCGCTCGTGGGTGATGCGGGCTACAACAGGGACTTCATTACCGGACAAGGAATTATGGACGCCTTCCATGACGCCGAGCTCTGCGTCGCCGCGCTCGACGGGTTCTTCTCCGGAGCGCTGCCGTTCGAGGCCGCGATGAGCGAGTACCAGCGCGCACGCGATGCACGCGTGAAGGCGATGTACGAATTCACCTGTCACCTGGCGACTCTGGAACCCCCCTCACCCGAAATGCAACGGCTCTTCGGCGCGATTCACGGCAAGCAGCGGGCCATGGATGGCTTCGCGCGGATGAACGCCGGGACGATCTCGCCTGCAGAGTTCTTCGCGCCGGAGAACGTCGATGCAATGAACGCGGCGGTCAGCACGCAGGCCGGTGCCGCCTCGGCTCTGGCCTACCGGGACTGCGCGCCCAACTGCGGGGACTGCGCGCCCAACTGCGGGACGGGCAGCTGACCGTCCCAGCCCCCGCCCAACGCGCGCACGAGCTGCACGCTGGCCAGCAGGCGCCGGCCGAGGATCTGCACCGCCGTGCGCTGGTCGGAGAGCGCGATCGCCTGCACGGTGATGACGGCGAGGAAGCTCGCCGTGCCCGCCTTGTACTGGTTCTCCACCAACCGAACCGACTCGCGCGCGGCCGTCACCGCATCGGCCTGCAATTTCGCTTCCTCTTCCAGAATGCGCAGCGTCGCCAACTGATCTTCGACCTCCTGGAACGCCGCCAGCACGGTGCGCCGATAGAAGGCCACTTCCACTTCGTGCGCGGCGCGCGCCTCGTCCGTGATCGCCTCGCGCTCGCCGGCATCGAACAGGACCTGGCTGGCGGCGGCGCCCAGCGCCCAGAACAAATTGGGCGCGCCCAGCCGATTCGCCAGCGTGGCGCTGCGCAGCCCCGTTGCGGCCGAGAGGTTGAGCGAAGGGTAGAGCGCGGCCTGCGCGACGCCGATGCGCGCGTTGGCCGCTGCGACGTTGCGCTCGGCGCGCGCGATATCGGGCCGTCGTTGCAGCAGCTCCGACGGTATGCCCGCCGGAATGGCAGGCAGGACCGCGATCATCGTGGCGGACGGCACGGTCAATGCCGCCGGCGGCTCGCCGACCAACACCGCGATCGAATGTTCGAGCTGCGCGCGCTGGACGCCCAGGTCGACGCGCTGCGCCTGGTTGCTGCGCAGCTGCGCCTCGGCCTGGATGACGTCGGCCTTGGCCGCGACGCCGGCGTTGTAGCGGTTGCGCGTCAGCTGCAGGAAGCGCTCGAACGCGCTCACCGTGTCATCGAGCAGCCGCGCCTGGATGTCGGTCACCCGCAACGCGAGATAGTTCTGCACCAGGGTGGCGATCGCCGCCAACCGGATCGATTCCAGATCGGCGGCCTGCGCCTGCAGCTGCGCCTCGCCCGCTTCGATCGTGCGCCGCACCCGCCCCCACAGATCCGGCTCCCAGGAAGCGTCGAGCGCGAGCTCCAAGGTCGTGCTGGTGCCCGATCCTTCGTTCACGACGCGGCTTCGATTCGCCGCACCGCCGCCGCCGACGAAGGGATAGCGTTGCGCCTGGGCCTGGCGCACGATGGCCTGAGCCTGGCGCACGCGCGCCTCGGCCTGGCGCACGTCCTGGTTGGCGCTCTGCACGCGGCTGGCCAGGGCGCTCAACTGCGGATCCTCGTAGAGCTCCCACCAGCTGGCGCGCTTGACCACATCGCTCGGCTTTGCCGTCTTCCACAGCGCGCCCGCCTCGCGATATTCGGCGGGCGTTGCAACGGCCGGCGGCTGGTAGGTCGGGCCCACCACGATGCAGGCGCCGAGTGCAACCGCGCCGGCGACCGGCGCGAGCGCGCGCAGCGCCGCGCACGCTCGGGACGAAACACCGCGGCCCACTCGCATCAGCGCAGCTCGAGCGGCTCACCGGCACGCGGCGGCCGGCGCGTGCGTGCGCACCACAGGCGGAAGCGATCCAGGTACAGGTACACGACCGGCGTGGTGTAGAGCGTCAGCAGCTGGCTCAGCATGAGGCCGCCGACGATGGCGATGCCGAGCGGCGTGCGCAATTCCGCGCCGTCGCCCGCGCCGAGCGCGAGCGGCAGCGCGCCCAGCATTGCCGCCATGGTCGTCATCATGATCGGCCGAAAGCGCAGGCGGCAGGCCTCGAAGATCGCCTCCTCGGGCCGTTTGCCTTCGCTGCGCTCGGCGGCAAGCGCGAAGTCCACCATCATGATGGCGTTCTTCTTCACGATGCCGATGAGAAGGAATAGCGCTATCAGCGCGATTATGCCGAACTCGGTATCGAACAGCATCAGCCCGAGCAGCGCGCCGACGCCCGCCGACGGCAGCGTCGACAGAATCGTGAGCGGATGGATGTAGCTTTCGTACAGGATGCCGAGCACGATGTAGACGGCGACGATCGCGGCCAGGATGAGCCACGGCTGATATTGCAGCGAGCGCCGGAAGCTGCGCGCCGTGCCTTCGAACGTGCCGAAGATCGTCGTCGGCATGCCGATGCGGGCCATCGCATTCTCGATGCGCGCCGTGGCGTCCGAGAGCGAAGCACCTTCGGCAAGGTTGAAGGAGATGGTCGAGGCGGCGAACTGGCTTTGATGGTTCACCGACAGCGGCGTGTTGGTGAGCTCGTAGCGCGCCACGGCGGACAGCGGCACGATAGCGCCGCCGGGCGCTTGCACGTGAATCCGCTTCAGCGCCTCGGGACTGCGCTGGAAGCGCTCTTCCACCTCCATCACCACGCGGTACTGATTGCGTTCGCGGTAGATGGTCGAAACCACCGCCTGGCTGAACGCGTTGCCGAGTGTGGTATCGATGAGATCCGGCGTCAGGCCGTAGCGCGCGGCGGTCGGCCGGTCGATCACCAGCGTGAGCTGCATGCCGCGCGTCTCCTGGTCGGAGTCGACGTCCTGCAGCTCGGGCGCGCTCAGCAGCACCTGCTCCAGGCGCGGCGTCCAGGTGCGCAACAACTCCAGATCGTCGCTGCGCAAGGTGTACTGGTAGGTGCTGGAGGCCTGCCTGCCGCCGATACGGACATCCTGCACCGGATACAGAAACAGCCTTGCCCCGGGAACACGCAGCGCCTGGCGGCGCAACCGGTCCACGACCTGCGCCGCCGTATCGGTTCGCTCCGCAAGCGGCTTCAACGTGACGAACATCATGCCCGAGCGGCGCGAACCGCCGCCCACCACGGCCGTCACCTTCTGCACCGCCGGGTCGGCGCGCACGATCTCGACAAAGGACTCCATCTTGCGCTGGGTCAGCACGAACGGTGCGGACTGGTCGGCGCGCAAGCCGCCGAACAGACGCCCCGTGTCCTGCTGCGGAAAGAAGCCTTTGGGGATGGTGTTGTACAGGTGGACATTGAGACCGATGACCGCGGCCAGCACGACGATGGTCAGGAACGAGTGGCGCAGCGCAAACGCGAGACTGCGCTCATAGCCGCGCAGCATCGCGGCGAACCATCGCTCGCTGGCGCGCACCAGAACACTCTGGGGCCGCGGCGGACGCAGCAGCAGCGCGCACATCATCGGCGTGAGCGTGAGCGAGGCCACCAGCGAGATCAGAATCGCGACCGACAGCGTCACGGCGAACTCGCGAAAATAGCGCCCGACCACATCGCCCATCAGCAGAATCGGGATGAACACGGCAATGAGCGACAGGCTCATCGAGAGTACGGTGAAAGCGACCTCGCGCGCGCCGACATGGGCGGCCTCGCGCGGCGTCATGCCGCGCTCGATGTAGCGCGTGGTGTTCTCCAGCACGACGATCGCGTCGTCGACCACGAAGCCGGCCGCCACGATCAGCGCCATCAGCGACAGATTGTTGATGCTGTAGCCCGCGAGGTACATGAAGGCGAAGGTGCCGACGAGCGAGACCGGCACGGCGGCCGCCGGGACCAGCGTGGCGCGAAAGTTGCGCAGAAACGCGAACACCACCAGCACCACCAGCCCGACCGAGATGATGAGCGTGCGCTCGACTTCGCGGATCGAGCCGCGAATGGTGCTCGTGCGCTCCAGCGCCGTGCCGAGGTCCATGGCTTCCGGCATCGAGGCGCGCAGCCACGGCAGCAGCGCCTCCACCCGCTGCACCGTCTGCAGGATATTGGCGTTCGGCTCGCGATAGAGGATCAGCAGCACGGCCGGGTGGCCGTCCGAGACCGCGGCATTGTTCTTGTCCTGCACCGAGTCGGTCACAGTCGCCACGTCGCTCAAGCGCACCGCTGCGCCGTTGCGATACGCCACCACCAGCGGCAGGTACTCGGCCGCAGTGAACGCCTGATCGTTGGCGTGGATCCACCATTGCCGATCGTGATCCTCCACCAGTCCTTTGGGCCGGTTGGAGTTGGCCGCGATCAGCGCAGCGCGCACGTCTTCCAGCCCGATGCCCTGATGGCTCAAGGCGCGCGGATTGATCGCTGCGCGCACCGCCGGCAGCGAGCTGCCGCTGACGTTGACCTGGCCGATGCCGCGCACCTGCGAGAGCTTCTGCGCGACGATGGTCGAGGCCACGTCGTAGATCTGCCCGCGCGAGTGCATCTCGGAGGTGAGCGCGAGCACCATGATCGGTGCATCGGCCGGGTTCACCTTGCGGTAGGTCGGGTTGTTCGGCATGCCCGAAGGCAGCTGGCCGCGCGCCGCATTGATCGCCGCCTGCACTTCGATCGCGGCCTCGTTGATGTTGCGATTGAGATCGAATTGCAGCACCACCCGCGTCGTACCCAGCGAGGAGGAGGAAGTGATCTCGTTCACCCCGGCGATGCGCCCGAGCTGGCGCTCCAGAGGTGTCGCGACCGTCGCCGCCATCGTTTCGGGGCTTGCGCCCGGCAGACTTGCCGTCACCGAGATCACCGGGTACTCGACCTGCGGCAGGGGCGACACCGGCAGGCGCGTGAACGCGATCGCGCCCGCGAGTACGAGCCCCAGCATGATGAGCGTGGTCGCAACCGGCCGCGCGATGAAGATGGCGGGAAGGTTCATCGAACCGAGCTCAAGCCGCCGGACGCGCCGACGCCGGACGAGCGCGCATGCGCCGGGCCAGGCGGTCGAACGCGAGATAGATGACCGGCGTGGTGAAGAGCGTGAGCACCTGGCTCACGATCAGGCCCCCGACCATCGTCAGCCCCAGCGGGTGCCGCAGCTCCGAGCCCACGCCCGTTCCGAGCATCAGCGGCAGCGCCCCGAGCAGCGCGGCCAGCGTCGTCATGAGGATCGGCCGGAAGCGCAGCAGGCACGCCTGGAAGATTGCCTCGCGTGGGGCAAGGCCTTCGCTCCTCTCGGCGTCGAGAGCGAAGTCGATCATCATGATGGCGTTCTTCTTCACGATGCCGATCAGCAGGATGATGCCGATGACGGCGATGATGTCGACCTGGTTGCCGGCGAGCAGCAACGCAGCGAGCGCCCCGACGGTGGCGGTGGGCAGCGTGGAAAGAATCGTCACCGGGTGGATGAAGCTCTCGTACAGCACGCCCAGCACGATGTACATCGTCACCACGGCGGCCAGCACCAGCAGCAGCGTATCGCCGAGCGACTCGCGAAAAGATGCGGCCGCGCCCTGGAAATTGGTCTGGATCGCGGGCGGCAGGCCGATCTCGCGCTCGGCGGCCTCCACCAGGTCGACGGCGTTGCCGAGCGATGCGCCGCGGGCGAGATTGAACGAGATCGTAGCGGCCGGAAACTGGCCGACGTGATTGATCGCGAGCATGGCGTTGCCGACGCTCACGCGCGCGAGCGAGGACAGCGGCACCTGCTGGCCGGAGGAGGAGGCGACGTAAATGTCATCCACGGCTTCGGGGCCGCGGCGGAATGCCTCCTGCACCTCCAGCACGACCCGATACTGACTCGACTGCGTGAAGATGGTCGAAACCAGCCGCTGGCCGAAGGCATTGTAGAGTGCGGTGTTGATCGCTGCCGGCGTGATGCCCAGGCGTCCCGCGCTGTCGCGGTCGATATCGAGAAACACCTGCAGGCCCCGGTCCTGCAGATCCGAGGCGACGTCGGTGAGCAGCGGCGAGCCTCGCAGCCTTTCGACCAGCCTGGGCACCCAGGCGGAAAGCAAGGCGCCGTCGGGCGACTCGAGCGTGAACTGGTACTGGTTGCGGCTGATGCGATCCTCGATCGACAGGTCCTGCACCGGCTGCATGTAAAGCGTGATGCCGTGCAACTCGGCGAGCCGCGGCTGCAAGCGCCGGATCACATCGACGGCACGGACATCGCGCGCGGCCAGCGGTTTCAGGTTGATCAGCATGCGCCCGCTGTTGAGCGTGGTGTTGACGCCGTCCACGCCGATGAACGAGGACAGGCTCACGACCGCGGGATCCTCCAGCACGACCCGCGCGATCGCCTCCTGGCGCTCGGCCATGGCGCGGAACGACACGCTTTGCTCGGCCTCCGTGATGCCCAGGATCGCGCCGGTATCCTGCAGCGGAAAGAAGCCCTTGGGCACCGCAAAGTACAGCGCCGCGGTGAGCGCGAGCGTGCCGATCACCACCAGCAGCGTGAGGCCCTGGTGCTTGAGAACCCATTCGAGCATGACCCCGTAGCGGCGGATCACGCGATCGAACACGCCCTGGCTGGCGCGGTAGAAGCGGCTTTGCTCCTGCTCCGGGATGTGCCGGATGAGCCGCGCGCACATCATCGGAGTGAGGGTGAGCGAGACGACCCCCGAGATCAGGATCGCGACGGCGAGCGTGACGGCGAACTCGCGAAACAGCCGGCCGACCACATCGCCCATGAACAGCAGCGGGATCAGCACCGCCACCAGCGAGATGGTGAGCGAGATGATGGTGAATCCGATCTGCTGCGAGCCCTTGAGCGCCGCTTCGAGCGGCGTGTCGCCCCGCTCCAGGTAGCGCGAGATGTTCTCGATCACCACGATCGCGTCGTCGACCACGAACCCGGTTGCCACCACCAGCGCCATCAGCGTCAGGTTGTTGATGGAGAACCCGGCGAGGTACATGAAGCCGAAGGTGCCGACCAGCGACAGCGGCACGGCCACGCTCGGGATGAGGGTGGCGCGGACGTTGCGCAGGAAAAGGAAGATCACCAGCACGACCAGGGCGATGGCGAAGGCGAGCTCGATCTGCACGTCGCGCACCGAAGCGCGGATGGTGATGGTGCGATCGGTCAGCACGGCGACGTCGACCGCGGCCGGAAGCGAGGCGGTCAGCTGCGGCAGCTGGCGCTTGATGCGGTCGACCACCTCGATCACGTTGGTGCCGGGCTGGCGCTGGATATTGACGATCACCGCCGGCACGTTGTTCATCCAGGCCGCGAGGCGCACGTTCTCCGCGTCCTCGGTCACGTCCGCGACATCGGACAGGAACACCGGCGCGCCGTTGCGGTAGGCGATGACGACCGAGCGGTACTCCTGCGCCGAGCGCAGCTGATCGTTGGCGTCGATCACATAGGAGCGACTGGGCGTATCGATGTTGCCCTTGGCGCGCTTGACGTTGGCGGCGACGATCGCACCGCGCAGGTCTTCCAGGTTGAGCCCGTTGGCGGCGAGCGCCTTGGGGTTCGCCTGCACGCGCACCGCGGGACGCTGGCCCCCGGCGAGGGTGACCAGCCCCACGCCGGTCACCTGCGATATCTTCTGCGCGAGGCGGGTGTCGGCGAGATTCTGGATCTCGGGCAACGGCAGCGTCGCCGACGAAAGGCCGAGGGTGAGAATCGGCGCATCGGCCGGATTGACCTTGCTGTACACGGGCGGCGCCGGCAGGTCGTTCGGCAGCAGATTGGAGCCGGCGTTGATGGCAGCCTGCACGCCCTGCTCGGCCACGTCGAGCGGCACTTCCAGATCGAACTGCAGGGTGATGACCGAGGCGCCGCCGGAGCTGGTCGAGGACATCTGCTTCAAACCCGGAATCTGGCCGAACTGCCGCTCCAGGGGCGCGGTGACCGTCGAGGCGAGCACCTCCGGGCTGCCGCCGGGATAGAACGTGAAGACCTGGATGGTGGGGTAATCCACGTCCGGCAGCGCCGAGGTCGCAAGCTGCCGGTAGGCCACCATGCCCGAGAGCAGGATCGCGACCATCAGCAGCGTGGTCGCCACCGGCCGCATGATGAAGAGTCGGGACGGATTCATGGCCTACTGCCGGGCCGGTGCGGTGGTGCCGTCCTGGCTTTCCGCAGGAGGCTTGCGCCGGCGCTTCTTCTTCGGTGCCTCTTCGCTGCCCGCTTCGGCGGAAGACTTTTCCGTCGAAGCCTCGCTGGCCTTGCCTTTCCCCTTGCCCTTCTTGCGGGCGCCGCTGCCGCCGTCCACCGAGGGTTTGTACTCGGGCCGCTTGGCGAGGGATACGCGCGTGCCTTCGCGCAGGCGATCGATGCCGTCGACCACCACGCGCTCGCCCGGTTTGATGCCCTTCACGACCGAGACGCGCGGCCCGTCCGCGGGTCCGAGCTCGACGGGACGCGCGGTCACCGTCATGTCGTCCTTCACCACGTAGACGAAAAGCCCGCGCCCGCCGCGCTGCACCGCCGACTGCGCGATCACCGTCTGCTCTTCCAGAGTTTCGAGCTTCAGGCGCACGTTGACGAACTGGTTCGGGAAAAGCTCGCTGCCCGCGTTCTTGAACTGCGCCTTCAACTTGATCGTGCCGGTCGCGACGTCGACCAGGTTGTCGACTGCGAGCAGGCTGCCTTGCGCAAGGCGCGTCTTCTGCTCGCGGTCCCAGGCTTCCACCGGCAGGCGTTCGTCGGCGCGCGTGCGCTTCATCAATGCGGGCAGACTATCCTGCGGCACGGTGAAGAGCACGCCGATCGGCGCGAGCTGCGTGATCACCACGATGCCGTTGGCATCGGCTCCGCGCACGATGTTGCCGGGATCGACCTGGCGCAAGCCCACACGGCCCGTGATCGGGGCGGTGATGTGCGCGTAGCTGAGCTGCAGGCGGGCGCTCTCGACCTGACCTTGGTCGGATTTGACGATGCCTTCGTACTGGCGCACCAGAGCTTCCTGCGCATCCACCTGCTGCTTGGCGATCGAGTCCTGCGCGAGCAGCGTGCGATAGCGCTCGACATCGATGCGGGCGTTGGCCAGCAATGCCTGGTCGCGCGCGAGCTGACCCTCGGCCTGCGTCAACATCACTTCGAACGGCCGCGGGTCGATCTCGGCCAGCAGCTGTCCCTGCTTGACCCGCTCGCCCTCGTCGAAGTGCACGCGCATGAGCTGCCCTTCGACGCGGCTGCGCACCGTCACCGTGCGCAGCGGCGTCACCGTGCCCAGCCCATCCAGGAAGACGTTGATCGGCGCCTTGAGCGCCGGCACCGCGACCACAGGCGTCGGCCCGCCCAGCCCCTTGCCGAAGCCCTTCTTGCTGGCCGCCTCCTTCGCGGCGGCCAGCGTCTGCGCCTTGTGACGATCGTAGAAGTAGTAGCCGCCCGAGGCCAGCGCCGCGACCAGGACGAACCATAGCCAGGCGCGCACGGGCTTGCGCTCGGCGCGCGCGGCAGAACCGTCCGAAGCCTCGGGACCCGGGGGCAGCGGGGATTCGTTCATGGCAGGCAGGCGCTTGTGGGTGGATGGGCGTAACGGTCGGTCACGTAGGGGTCTCTCCTCGGGCCCGTTAGCATACCGCGCGCGCCGCCGTCCGAACGGCAGTATATCGAGGGTTTTTCAATCCGTTACAAGCGATTTACATCGCTTGGCAGGCATCGCTTCGCGCCCTTACGGGTTTGGGCGGGCGTGGAGGGGCCGCGCCGCTTCGCTCCTGGCGGGGCTTGCATGGCGCCCAGGCTGGTTTATGCTGTTCGAATCACATACAGGGAAACGCGCCGCCGCAGCCAGCTCACATTTTTCCGTCGACCGCACGCATCACGAACTGCACCGTTCTTTTCCTTGAGGAGGGAAACATGGGCCGGATTGCACGTTCCTTAACTGCAAGCGCGTTGATCACCTCGGCATGCATGCCGCTGCCGGCCGAGGGTCAGGACAGGGTGGGCGATTATCCGTTGCGGCCGATTCGCGTGGTGATCGGCATCGCGCCTGGTGGCGGGCTCGACACGATGACCCGGCTCGCCGCGCAGAAGCTGACCGAGCTGCTCGGGCAGACCGTGGTGGTGGACAACCGGCCGGGCGGGGGCACGGTGCTCGGGATGGACATCGTCGCCCACGCGCAGCCGGACGGATACACCCTGCTGTGTGCGTCCGAGACGTTGATCCTGAACGGCGTGCTCAGGCGCGCGAAATACGATGTGCGCCAGGCCTTTGTTCCGGTTGCGCGCATCACTGCGCAGCAGTACATGCTGGCGAGCAATCCCAATGTGCCGGTGAGCTCGGTGAAGGAGTTGATCGACCTTGCCCGCAGCAAGCCCGGTGCGCTCGCCTATGGATCCCCCGGCGTGGGTACCACCCTGCATGTCGGATGGGAGCGGATGAGCGCGATGGCCGGTCTGCAGCTGTTGCACGTCCCGTACAAGGGCGGTGCACTCGCCATCCTGGACGTGATCAGCGGTCAGATCCAGATGCTCATGACCACCGTGCCGACCGTCGGGCCTCATGTGCGGGCGAACAAGGTGAAGCTCATCGCCACCACAGGACCGAAACGGGTTCCCGTGTATCCCGAAACCCCGACCGTGTCCGAGTCCGGGCTGCCCGGCTACGAGCTCACCAACAGCTACGCGTTTTACGCGCCTGCCGGCACACCAGCCGCCATCGTCGCCAAGGTGAACGCCGCGCTGGTGAAGGGCATGCGCTCGCCCGACACGATGCGCATCGTGGCCGCCGACGGCGGTGAGGTCGCGGCGGCGGAAAGTCCCGCGGAGTTCCGCGCCCGCTTCGTGCGCGCCTATGCCGAAATGGAGAACACGACCAAGGTCGCCAACATCCGGCTCGACTGACCGGGGCGCGCTTCACCCGACGCGATTCAGCGCAACACAATCGTCAGCGGCGCAATTGACTGAGACCCGGCTGCCGCTCAGTTGAAACGCCCGCGCGCACCAGCGACGCTGAAGCGGCCGGCGCCGAGCAGCGTGAGCGCGAGCGCGGTGAACAGGAACATGCCCTGCAGCTCGAGCGCCCAGCCGCCCTGCTTGGTCAGCGTAAAGAGATCGGCCATGTGGACGAGAACCACGGCGACCACCATGTTGCCCACGATCACCAGGGCGGCCAGCCGCGTCCACAAGCCGACGATCAGCAGCAGCGGCGCCAGCACTTCTCCCAGATAGACCAGGTAGCCGAACACGCCCGGCAGGCCGGATTTCTCGACCATCCCGACGATCCCGTCGACGCCGCCCATCATCTTCGAGATGCCGTGCAGCAGGATCATCACGCCCAGGCTGATACGCAGGATCAATTTGCCGAGGTCTTCACTGTTCGTGTACGTCGTCGCCATGCCGTGCCCTTTCGTCTCGAAGGCGGTTTATCGGGGCGCCTCACCGCGCGCGGCCGCGATCACCGTATCGAGGATCACTTCGCGCTGGAACTCGGTTGCCGCATCGGCGGAACGATCGATCGAATCAGGATCGAACACCGTTTCGCCCTCGAGCCAGCGCGCCTCGGCATCGGAATCGGCCAGCGCTTTCGACAGCGCGCCGGTCAGCTCGTAGCTCACCGCCGGCAGTGTACAAGCCTTCAGCGCGGCGCGCAGAGCGCTTTCCAGCGCGCTGCGGACATTCGCATACGGCTGAGGAATCATCACGTCGTCGGTGAGCGCGTCGTAGGCGCGCTGGCAGGCCTCGGCGGAGAAGGAGGCAAAGCCGCGACACGATAGCGGGCGCGCCTCAAAAATGCCGCACGCGCCGTCGGCAAGCAGCGGGCAAGGCTCGCGCAACGCGATGCGCACACGCCATTCGAGACCGCGCACGCGTGCGGACGTGGCGCGGATGCGGGCGCAGACCGTGTCGAACGCAGCCGCATCTCGGCGGATCTCGCCCGCGGCTACGAAGATCTGCGGCGCGCTGGCGGAAACGTAGCCGTGACAGCACTAGGCGCAGCCGCGCCGGCAGGCCAGGCGATCTTCCACGCCGCTGGCGCGAAACGACTGCGGCGCGATGCGATAGAGGTATCGCGCCGCCGCGCTGGCGCGGTTCGCATCGTCACGATCGAGGATCTCGATCGCTCCCGCGGTCAATGCCGCGACGTGATACAGGTTGGGTCGCGGCGGAAGGCCATTGCGCTCGATCTCGCCCCGGATACCGCGCAGGCGATCGAGGGCACGCTTGCGCTTCAGCGACATCGCCCGCCCGGCATCGTCACGGGCCGTGCTGGATGAAGCTACCCGTGCCTCCTCCTTGCAAGGACGGTTCAAGGCAGCGCAATGCCCAGCGCCTTGGCTTTCGCGCGCAGCCGTTCGCCTGACTTGTCGACGTCGATCACGAAGCGCTCGTGCTCGCACTCGCCGATGCGGTCCAGCTCGTCGAGAAGCTCCACCTTGAACTTGAGCCGCCGCCGATCGACCTCGACCAGCTCGATCTCCGCGCGCGCGGTCTGGCCTTCCAGCGTCGGCGCCAAGTGCTTGATGTGCACGACCGCCCCGACCGTATGCTGGCCAGAGCTCAAGTGCGGCGCGACCAGCTCGTGGCACGAGCGCTCGGAAAAGCGCACCATCTCCGGCGTCGCGAACACCCAGGGACCGCCGCGCGAGGTGCAATGCTTGCGCTCGACCGCGAGCGTGAACGTGCCTTTCAATCCGGGTTTCAATGCTTCCTGCATGTCGGCTCCGTGCTTGCGATGTGAAGCGCGGCCAGCCATGGCGGCCGCCGCATACGATGGAAAACGCATGATAGGTCGCGCCAGCACTCGCGTCCATGCGCGCGCTACTGCAGCACCGCGTCGGACGCCCCTTCCGAACGCACTCGGCTGCGGCGGCTGAGACCGGCGCAAACCCGGCTACGCGCTCGGGTGCGGTTCGTCTTCGTCCGATCGAGCGCAGTGGACCGCGCCGCAACGCGCCAAGGCGTCGATCTCGGCTCGATCGAGTCCCAGCATCTCGTGCAGCACCGCGCGCGTATCCTGGCCGATCGCGCCACCCGCGCGCGTGATCCGGCCGGGCGTCGCCGAAAGGCGCGGTACCGGCGCGGCGAGTGTGACCGTGCCGAGGGTGTCGTGCGCGGCCGGGACCAGCATCCCGCGGGCGGCGAAATGCGGGTCGGCGAAGATGTCGGCCATGGTATAGATGCGAGTGAACGTCACGCCGTGCGGGGTGAAGGCGCGTTCGAGCTCGGCGTAATCCCGGCTGCCCATCCAAGCTCCGACGATCGCATCGATTTCGGCGCCATGAGTGTTGCGCGCGCGGCGCGCAGCGAAACGCGGATCGGCGGCGAGCTCGGGCTGGCCCATCGCCTCGCACAAGCGGCGGAAGCTGTTCGCCTGCGAGCCCTGCACGTGCACGTAGACGCCGTCGCGCGTGCGAAACGTGTTGTTCACGTACGAATCCGCCATGCCCGCGCCCATGCGCTCGGCCACCACCTGCAGCTTCTCGTAGGCGGGGACGTGCTGTTCCATGAAACTGAAAGCGCACTCGTACAGCGCCGTGTCGACATACTGGCCCTGGCCGGTGCGCTCCCGGTGCCGCAGCGCCATCATGGCGCCGAACGCGGCATAGAGGCCGGTAATGTAGTCGGTGAGCCCGATGTTGGCGCGCGCCGGCGGCCGGTCGGGATCGCCGATGATGTAGCGCAATCCGCCGACAGCTTCGCACACGATGCCATAGCCCGGGCGCGCGCTGTACGGTCCGCTCTGGCCGTAACCCGAGATGCGCACCATCACCAGCCCCGGGTGCAACTTCTCCAGGTCGGCGTAGCCGAGCCCCCATTTCTCCAGCCCGCCAGGACGGAAGTTCTCGATGACGATGTCGAATTTCGGCACCAGGCTGCGGACGAGCGCCTGCGCTTCGGGCTTGCGCAGGTCGGCCACGATCAGCCGCTTGCCGCGCAGGATGCTGGCGGCATAGAGCGAGGCGCCGTCATGGACCTTGCCCGCGCCGCGGATCGGATCGCCCTCCGGCGGCTCCACCTTGACGACCTCGGCGCCGAAGTCGGCGAGCAGCCGAGCGCAGAACGGGCCGGCAATGGTCGTGCCGAGCTCCAGCACGCGCACGCCGTCCAGAGGACGCGGGTCGGTGGATCGTTCGGTCATGCTACCGCCATTTGCAGCTCTCGCTGTGCTGCGTTATGGAACCACACCACCCCGGCGCTTCGCGCCACCCCTCCTCATGAGAGGAGGGGAGCCACACGACCCCGGGGCGACGCACATTCTTCCCCTCCTCGTCGAGGAGGGGCGGGACGCGCGGATGCGCGGACGGGGTGGTCATGGCAGGTCGCGGCGGCTGGCCACGAAGCGCTCGTGCTGCGCCAGCGCCGCCAACGCCCAGCCGACATTCATCATCTCGTCGTACACCGGGATGCCGAGCGCGAGCGCCTGATCGCGGAACTCGCGCTTGCGCGCCTCCACCTCGGGCCAGCCGTCGGAGCGCAACACAAGGAGGAAGTGTGCGCGTCCCGGGTAGCGCGATTCGACGCGAAGGGCCGCCTGCATGAGGTTGCCCAGCACGTCGCCGCGGGTGCGGCCGACGAACGCCGCCATGTTCAGATGCATGACCAGCGCTTGCGGATTGGCTGTGGCAAAGATCGCATCGAGGATCTTCTCCGCGATCTTGCCCTCTTCCTGCTGCAGCGTGCCCACGGGCGTATCGATCGGGTTGGTGATCGAGGAACCCGGCGGAAGCTTCAACGCGCGCATTGCCGCGAGTGTCGGCCCGGCGAACGGCGTCACGTCCAGGCCCAGCCGCGAGAACAGGTCGGTCGCCAGCACGCTCGTGCCGCCGCCGTTGCCGAACATCACGATCTCGCGCGTCGGCGCGTCGACGCGCGGCCTGAGCGCCTGGAAGATGAGCAGCGTATCGAGGAATTGATCGAGCGTGTCGACCAGCAGGCACCCGGTCTGGCGCGACAACGCGACCCAGACCCGGTCGTCACCCGCGAGCGCGCCGGTATGCGAAGCGGCAGCCATGCGCCCTTGCTGCGTGCGCCCGCCCTTGAGGATCACCACCGGCTTGGCGGCGCGGTGGGCCTGCAGCAGTTCGAACAGGCGGCGCCCGTCGCGGACCGCCTCCATGTAGATGCCGATCACGCGCGTCTGCGGATCGGCCAGGTAGTACTCGAGCAGGTCGCTGGGACCCAGGTCGGCGCTGTTGCCGACCGTCACCGCGGCGGAAAAACGAATACCGCGCACCTGGCCGCGGCGCACGATGTCCGTCCCGAGCCCTCCGCTTTGCGATATCACGCCCACCGTGCCAACTTCCGTCGAGCCGTCCTCGACGAACGTCACTCGCCCGCGCGGCGAGTACATCCCGAGGCAGTTCGGGCCGAGCAGCCGCAGGCCTCCCGCACGCGCCGCGCGAACGAGCTCCTCCTGCAGCGCCTTGCCCTCGTCCACCTCGCCGAAGCCGCTGGAGATGACCTGCGCGAAGCGCACGCGCCCGTTGGCATCCGCAAGCATCTTCGGCACGTGCTGCGCCGGCACCGAGATGTAGAGATAATCGATCGGCTCGGGGGTGTCGGCAACCGACCGGTAGGCCTGCAAGCCATCCAGCGCGTCGGCGCTCGGGTGGATCGGGAAGATGCGCCCCGGGTAACCGAATTCGCGCATGCGGCGGATGAAGGTGTTGGCTGCGGCCAACGAGGTTGCCGACGCGCCCACCACCGCGATCGTCTTCGGCGCGAACAGCGGCTCGAAGGATTCGAGAATGTGCTTTGCGTCGTTCACTTCGCCGCCGCCGAATCGAAGCCGCAGAACAGCCGGGCAGTAGAACCACCCCGCCCGCTGGCGCGGGCACCCCTCCTTGGGAAGGAGGGGAGGTTGTTGGAGCTTTCCCCTCCTCTCAAGAGAGCGAGCCGGGGTTTCGAAGGATGTGCCTGCGCACACCCGAGCCGGCGAGCGCCCGATGCGCTGCATCGCATCGGGCATCGTGGCGCGCAACGCCGGGGTGGTGTGGAATGAATGACGTTCGTCTTCTTCGGCGACCTCATGCCGGCACTCCTCGCTGCGTGAGGATGAAGCGGGCATCGACGGCTACCGCCCCGGAAGGCGACACGATCACGGGATTCAAGTCGGCCTCGGCGATCTCGTCCTGAAAGCGCATGAGCAGTCCGTCCGTCCCGCCGACTCGCAGCAGCACGTCGACCAGCGCTTCCCTGGAAACCGGAGCGCGGCCGCGCACGCCGTCGAGCAGCGCGGCTGCCTTGAGCTCCGAGAGCATCTCGATCGCGTCGATGCGCTCGATCGGACAGATCCGGAACGCGACGTCCTTCATCACCTCGACGAAAATGCCGCCCAGGCCCACCATGACGAGCGGCCCGAATTGCGGATCGCGCAGGCCGCCGACGACCAGTTCTTCGCCGGGCGGCGCCATCTCCTCGACCAGAAATCCGTCGAGCCGCGCTCTTGCGATGGCGGGGTTTTCGCGCATGGCACGGATCGTGGCCTCCACTTCGGCCGCGTCGCGCAGCCGCACGCGCACGCCGCCGGCATCGCTCTTGTGCAGGATGTCGGGCGACATCACCTTGACGACGAAGGGCGCCCTGAGGCCCGCGATCTTCGACGCAGCCGGCTCGTCCGGCGCGACCATGACCGAGCTTGGCACCGCGATGCCGAACTGCGACAGCAGCCGCTTGCCGGCATGCTCGTCCAGCGACGAGCGGCCAGCGGCGCGGGCAGCGCGTATCGAATCGTCCGTCATGTCGCCGCCTCCGAACAATCATCGAGTTGAGAACGCCAAGGTGTCGGCGGCCTAGCGGCAGTTCGCTTTGCGGTCGATCCCCGCAAGCGGGCACCTCCGAACCGAATGAGGAAAAGAAGCCGCCAGGCCGTCGGTGCCCGGCGTCGTTCGCTTTGCGGTCGATCCCCGCAAGCAGGGCCCCTCGCCCGGGAAGCGAACGACGACCGCCCCTCGCCCGGGAAGCTCATATCGCTCCTTTCGCCTTCGGCCGGGCCAGCACCTGGCTCACGATGCCGGTGTGCACGTCGCCGTCACCGAAAGCATCGGACTTCAGGATCGCGATCACGGCCGGGATGTTGTGCTTCAGGCCCTGGATGTCGAACGCCTGCAGCGCCTGCACCAGCCGCTCGATCGCCTGGCTGCGGGACGCAGCCTTGACGATCACCTTGGCGAGCATCGGATCGTAGAACGGCGTCACCTCGCGCCCTTCGGCATAGCCGGTCTCGATACGGATCGACTTGTCCTCGGGTGGCCGGAACACGTTGAGCTTTCCGGGCGAGGGGAAGAAGTTCTTCGGATCTTCGGCGTACACGCGCGCCTGAATGGCGTGCCCGCTGATCGCAATGTCGCGCGGCAGGACCTCGGAGAGCCGTTCGCCCGCCGCAGTACGGATCATGGCCCTCACCAGATCGACGCCGGTCACTTCCTCGGTCACGCCATGCTCGACTTGCAGGCGCGTATTCATTTCGAGGAAACTGAGCTCGCCTCCAGCGTCCATCAGCATCTCGACCGTGCCGATGTTGTCGTAGCCCATGCTGCGCACCGTGGCGGCGATTCGATCGGCCATGGCCTGCACGTGATCGCGCGCGACGTTGGGCGCCGGCGATTCCTCGATGATCTTCTGATGCCGGCGCTGCACCGAGCAGTCGCGCTCGAACAAGTGCCGCAGATCGCCGTGCGAATCGCCCAGCACCTGAAATTCGACGTGCCGCGGCCGCTCCACCAGGCGCTCCAGATACACCTCGGCGCTGCCGAAGCCGCGCGCGGCGAGCGAGCTGGAGCGCTCCACCGCCGCGATCAGCTCGGTCTCGTCCTTCGCCGACAGCATGCCGATGCCGCCGCCACCGCCGGCGGGCTTGACCAGCACCGGATAGCCGATGGCACGCGCGGCCGCCTTGATTGCCTCCGGCTCGGCCGGCAGCACGCCGCTGCCGCGCGCGATCGGCATGCCGTGCTCTTGCGCGAGCTCGCGCGCGCGCGTCTTGTGCCCCATCGCGTCGATCCAGCGTGGGCTGGGACCGATGAAGCGCGCGCCGCTGTCGTTCACCTTGGCCGCGAACTCGGCGTTTTCGGCCAGAAACCCGTAGCCCGGATGCAAGCCGTCGCATCCGGTCTGCTTCAGTACCGCCAGGAGCGCCTCCTGGTTGAGGTAACTGTCGCGCGCGGGCGCTGCTCCGATCGGGTATGCCTCGCTCGACATCTCGAGATACGGCGCGCGCGCATCGGCTTCGGAGTACACCGCGACGGAACGGATGCCGAGCGCGTGAAGCGCGCGCAGCACGCGGGCGGCGACGGCACCGCGGTTGGCAACCAGGACTTTGTCGAACATGAATATCTCGCTATCTACTCTGACTCCCCTCTCCCTCCGGGAGAAGGGTTGGGGTGAGGGAAGTCGTGCACATGCCGCATAATTTTCCCTCACCCTCGATCCCTCTCCCGAAGGGCGAAGGAAGACAACCATACCGTTGGGATAGACGGACAAGGGCTGGGCCGTGAGTGAACAAGAGCATGGTCATCAATACGAAGTCGGCCACGAACGCATGAGATGCTGCCCAACGCCGCGGCTCATGCGCAGCTGGTAGACCTCGAACATGCGGATCAGGTAGTCGCGCGTCTCCTCGGGCCGAATCACGGCCTGGGCGGCGAATACCGAGGCCATGCCCCAGACATCGCTGTCCTGCCGGATCAGGGCCAGCTTGGCGGCGAAATCCGGGTCTCCGGGCTTGGCGCCGTGCACGATGGTGGTCGCGAACTCCGGGGTCATGAAGCTCACTTCGGCCGTGGGCCAGGCCGAAATGTCGTCGGAATGGCGCCCGCCGCCCATGCAGACGTAGGCGCGACCGTAACTCTTGCGAACGAGCACGGACAGCCGCGGCACGCTGACGAGCGTCATCGCGTTCATGAAGTTCATGATCTTGCCCGGAGCGCCATCGCGCTCGGCCTCGGTGCCGATGACGAAGCCCGGCGTGTCCACCAGCAGCAGCAGCGGGATGTTGAAGGAATCGCACAGCACCAGGAAATCCACGATCTTGCGGCAGGCGTTGCCGTCGAGCGCGCCGCCGCGATGCAGCGGATTGTTGGCGATCACGCCGACCGACTTGCCGCCCAAGCGCGCGAGCGCCACCACGGCGCTGTTGCCGAAGCGCGGCTTCAGCTCGAACAACGAATCCTTGTCCACCAGCGTGCGCGCGAGTTTGCGCATGTCGTAGACCTGCGTGCGGCTCTCGGGCAGAAGCGACAGGATGTCCTTCATGCCTTCGCCCGATCCGGCGGGCACCGGCGCTTGCGGCGGCACTTCGTTGTGATGGCTCGGCAGGTAGGAAAGAAAGCGCCGGATGTCGTCGAACACTTCCTCCTCGGTGTCCGCCACGCGGTCGATGAGCCCGGTGATTTCCGCGTGCATGCGCCAGCCGCCGAGCTTCTCGAAATCGACTTTCTCCCCCAGCGCCATCTCGATCAGCCGCGGGCTCGACACCGCCATGGTGGAGCCCTTGAGCATCACGGCGAAGTCCGAGCAGCACGCGAGCCATGCCGAGGATCCGAACGAGGGGCCGAGCGCGGCGGCCACCAGCGGCGTCTCGCGCATGCGGCGAAACTGCGTGATGTCGTTGCCCAGCAGCAACCCCATGCCGCGCGAGCCCATCGCATCCGGCAGCCGCGCGCCGGTCGACTCGCCGAGCACGACCAATGGCATGCCGCGCTCGGTGGCGGTGCGCTTCATGTGCCCGACTTTCTTGCTGTTGGTCGCGCTGGTGGAGGCGCCCTTGACGGTGAAGTCGTTCACCACCAGGCATACGTCGCGCCCGTCGATCCTTGCGAATCCGGCGATCTTGCCGTCGCACGCGGTCTCGTCGGCTTCTTCCGGGTAGATCCCCGAGGTGCCGAACAGGCCCGATTCGATGAAGCTCCCCGGGTCGGCCAGCGCGGCGATGCGCTCGCGCGCATTGAGCTGGCCGCGCGCGCTGCGCTTGGCCATCTTATCCTCGCCGCCCATCGCCAAGGCCTTGGCACGGCGGCGCTCGTATTCTTCCAACAGGGCTTCAAATGCCATTGCAATGCTCCGCTATTGACCACTCGGAAAGTGGCTGACAAGCCGCTTTCCGCACAGCGCTCCCCTCTCCCTCCGGGAGAGGGGTTGGGGGTGAGGGAGCGAGCTGTAAGGCATCTCCCGAAAGCTCGCCAGTAGCTCGTCACAACTTCCCGGAGGAAGCGTCGTTCAAAGTGCGCAATTGCGCGATCAGCGCCGGCACGATCTTGCGATAGTCGCCGACCACGCCGAAGCGCGCGTCTTCGAAAATGGCTGCCTCGGGGTCGGAATTGATGGCGACGATCGCCCTGGCGTTGCCGCAGCCGGCCATGTGATGTCCGGCGCCCGAAATGCCGACGGCGATGTAGAGCTCGGGCGCCACCGTCTTGCCGGTAAGGCCGATCTGCCAGGAGTGCGGGCACCAACCCAGGTCGCAGGGCACGCGGCTCGCACCGACGGCGCCGCCCAGCTCGCGGGCAAGGTCTGCGAGCAGATCGAAACCCTCCGGCCCCTCCAATCCGCGGCCGCCCGCGACGATGATCGCCGCGTCTTCCAGACGCGCCCCGCTCGCAGCTTCGATGCGCCGATCCACGCGCTTGGTGCGCGCGGTGTGATTCTCAAACGGCCCGACTTCGATCAGCTCACACCGGCGACCCGGCTGCGCTTGCGCCCGCTCGAATACTCCGGCGCGCACCGTCGCCACGACCGGCGCCACTGCGAACTCGTCCAATTCGCGCGCGAGCCCGCCATAACAGGGGCGCGTGCAACGCACGCTATTGCCCTCGATGCTCACGTCGACACAACCGGTCGCCACCGCGCCGTCCAACCGGAAGGCCAGACGCGGCGCCAGCTCGGCACCCGCGACGGCGTGCGGGAGCAGCACGACCGCGGGCAACGCCCGGCGCACCGCTTCGGTCGCGGCATTGAGCTGCGTCTCGGGCAGCAGCGCGCTGGAATCGCCGCGCGCGAAATAGACGCGATCGACGCCTCGGGCCGCCCACGCGTCCGGCGCCGGCGCAGCCTCCCCCAGCACCAGCACGCCGACGTGATCTTGCGATCCACGCGCCAGTTGCCGCGCAGCCGTGATCAATTCGCACACCACCGGCGAGGATGCATCCTGTCCGCAATCGGGGACGATGAGAACGTCGGTGCTCATGAGCTCGGAATGAGGTGCTCGGCATACAGGCGCTGCGCCAGGCGCGCACCGCGCTCGGCCGCCGTCGCGGCCTCGATCCACTCGCACTGCGCGCGCTTCTGCGGCAAGTACAAGCGCGCGAGCGTGCGCCGCGCGGCGAGCCGGCGCGCGTCCAACCCGATCTCGGCTGCGGTCCAGGTCGCGACCGGCTTGCGCGCCGCGCGCATGGTCTCGCGCAGATTGGGCTTGCGCACTTCGCCCAGCTCGTTCGACACCGTCACCACCGCCGGCAAAGCCGCTTCGAACGTCTCGAGCCCGTCCGGGAGCACGCGCTCGACGCGGATCGAATCGGTCGAGGCCTCCACGGCGCAGGCGAAGCCGATCGACGGCAAGCCCAAAATCTCCGCCACGCCGAGCGCCACCACGCCAGCATCCCAGTCGGCTGCCTGGCGGCCGGCGAGCACGAGATCGACCGGCCCGAGCTGGCGCAGCGCCGCCGCCAGCGCGTGTGCCGTGACGTAGCTGTCGGCGCCATCGAACGCGGGGTCGAGCAGGTGCACGGCATCATCGGCGCCGAGCGAGAGCGCCTGCTTGAGCGCAGTGCGTGCCGATTCCGGCCCGAGCGTGAGCGCCGTGATGCCGACCTGGGTGCCGAGCTGGTCGCGGATGCGCAGTGCCGCTTCCAATGCCTGCTCGTCGAACGGGCTCATCACCATGGGATGGCCCGGCGGCAATACGACCTTGCGCGCATCTTCATCGACACGCAACACCGCGCCCAACGCTTCCGGGTTCGGCACCTGCTTGACGAGCACTGCGATCCGCACGCTATTGCACCCAGTCGAACAGGCCTTGGACGTTGCCGGCGCTCGCGATTCCCGCACTCACGGCTATCTCACCGCGACTTCGGTCGGGACGATCCAGTCGCACAGCTTCCTCTGGAAATTCCAAGGAATCTGCGGCTGCACGCGTCCCTTCTCGTCGGTGGCGCGCGCCATGATCTTGTACGCTCCGGGTTGCGCGTCCCAGGGGTACGACCAGCGCACCCATAGCCAGCGTTCGCGCGGTTCCTCGATATGGGCGTCGCGCCAGCTGGCGCCGCCGTCCATGCTCACCTCGACGCGCGCGATCATGCCTTCGCCGCTCCAGGCAAGCCCGCGCACGCAGCGCTGCCCGGCTGCGAGCGGGGAATCCTCGTCCACCGGATCGGTCACGATGCAGCGCACGCCCATCGCGGTCAGCATTTTTCTTTCCGGATCGTCGGCCGATTTGCCGAGCACGAAGTAATGCGTTTGGTGGTAGCACGGCGGCATTTGCGCCGTGACCTCCAGCTGCTGCAGCCACTTCACCCACCAGTTGCCGGACCAGCCGGGAACGACCAGCCGCACCGGGCCGCCGTGGACGTGCGTGAGGTATTCGCCGTTCATCGCCCAGGCGAGCAGCGTATCGGGATGCAGCGCTTTCTCCAGCGGCAGTCCCTTGTCGTAGTGGATGACGCCCGGATCGACGAACTTGTAATCGGTGGTGCCGACCGAGCGGTATTGCACGACCGGGTCCGGCCGGCCGGTATCGAAGCCTTCGGCGCGCACCGCGACCGCGGACGGCTTGATCCCGGCGCGCTTCAATACTTCGGCGAGCGGCACGCCGGTGAACTCGCCCGCAGACACCGCGCAGGTCGTGGTCGATTCGGAGCTTACTTCGGCGTCGCTCGGCACGCGGCCCTTGACGCGCATTTCGGCGCGTTGCTGCATGTCCTGCTGATTGCGGCGCGATGGCTTGTTGCCGCCCTTGGTGAGATAGTCGAAGAAGCCAGCATCGTTGCCCGCGCACTCGGTCACGGCACGCACGCTGCGCCCGGGGAGCTGGCGCAGCTCCTCCAGCTCGAGCTGCAGCGGGCGATCGATCGCGCCGCAGAGCGTGAGCCGCCAGTCGTCGGGATGAACCGGCTCGGGCACGTCGAGCTGGTTGACGACGTAGTAGGCGTCGGTGGGCGTGAGCAGCCCTTCCAGCTCGAGCAGCGGCGCGCGGCCGTTGATGACGCGGCCCTCGGCATCCTTGCCCGCCATGAGGGTTGCCCGCTTGCGGTCGGGCCAGCCCATCACCCAGTCGCCTTCGATCTCTCGTTTCGGCACGGTCGTCCTTTCAGGCAATCGTTTCGAAGTGAACTTGCACAGCTCGAGCGTTCACGGCCGCACGCCCAGCTTGGGCTTCGGCCCGAGCTGGGTCCTGAGCCGCGGCTGGCATGCTTGCAGGAACCTGCACAAATAGGGCCGGGTCTCGCGCGGATCGATCAGGTCTTCGATGCCGAATCCTTCCGCGGTCAGGAACGGCGAATTGAGCCGCTTGAGCTCCGCCTCGATCTCCTTTTCCTTCTGCACCGGATCGGCCGCTTGCTCGATCTGGCGCTTGTAGGCGGCCCGCACGCCGCCTTCCAGCGGCAGCGAGCCCCACTCGGCCGAGGGCCAGGCGATCTTGAAGTTGAGCCCGCGACGGTCGATCGCGCCGCCGCCCGCCATGCCGTAGCAGCGGCGAACGATCACGGTGAATACCGGCACGCTCACCTGCAACCCGATGTAGCGGGCGCGCACGCCTTCGCGCAATACCGCATTCTCCTCCGATTCCTTGCCGATCATGAAACCCGGGATGTCGGCGAAGAACACGAGCGGGACGTTGAACATGTCGCACAGCTCGACGAAGTGACCCTGCTTGCGCGCAGCCTTGCTGTCCATGATGCCGCCGAACATGGGGTTGTTCGCGATCACCCCGACGGCGTGACCGTCGATGCGCGCAAGCATCGTGATGACGGCGCGGCCGAAGCTCGGTTGGATCTCGAGCTCGGAGCCGCGATCGACCACCATGCCGACCAGCTTGCGCATATTGTAGGCCTGCCTCGGGTTGCGCGGGATGATCTCCAGCAGCGCTTCGTCGCAGCGCTCGAGCGGATCGTCGCAGGTCACGCGCGGCGGTGCCTCCCACACGTTGCTCGGCAGATACGACAGGAAGCGGCGGATCGTGTCGAGCGCTTCCTGCTCGCTCTGCGCGACGTTGTCGATCGTGCCCGCGGTATCGGCGGCCACCTGTGCGCCGCCGAGCTCCTCCTTGCTGAGCTTGACGCCGAAGTTGCGCTCCACCACCGGCGGGCCGGCGGCGAAGATCTGGCTCTGGCCGCGCACCATCACCGAGAAGTGGCACAGGATCGCGCGCGCCGAAGGACCGCCGGCCGACGTACCGAGCACGGCGCTCACCACCGGAACGACACCCATGAGGTCGACCGAGCGCTCGAATCCGTCCTGGCCATAGCCGGGCACGACACTGAAGCCCTTGCGCTTGGCCGTGTTGACCGTGCCGCCGGTGCCGTCCACCAGATTGATGAGCGGTATGCGGTACTCGTAGGCGAGATCCTCGATGAAGCCGCCCTGACCGCCTTTGCGACGGTCGCTGCCGAAGCCGGTGCCGGCGCGAATGGTGTAATCCTCGCCGCCGATCGCGACCGGACGGCCGTCGATCGCGCCGATGCCCATGACGTAGGCCGCCGGCTCGAAGCCGACCAAGTTGCCCTGCGCATCGTACTGGCCGCGGCCCGCGAGCTTGCCGACTTCCTGGAAGGAGCCGGCATCGAGCACCCCGGCGATGCGCTCGCGCACGGTCAGCTTGCCCGCGGCATGCTGCCTCGCCACCGCATCCCGCCCGCCGCACGCCTCGGCCAGACTGCGGCGTCGACGGATTTCCTCGGCTTCTGCTCTCCAGCTCATGGGCAATGCTTTCGTAGATGCGTCTGCTCGCACCGAATTCGCAAGCGGGGACGTGGGGTACAGAGGCCGCCCCTGCGGGCGCGCCGATGCGGCAAGTGCCCGTTCGATGCTAGGTAGGCGGCCTCATGTTGTCAAGATGATTGTTGACAATCGGACAATCGTACGCGTAAGGTAGCCGCCATGGCCACGTCTCCTGTGCGGCGCTTGCGCGCAGCGGCGCTTCGGGTCGAGCCGCGCGCTTCCGAGCAAGCCGGCAACGTGCCCCGAACGCCGCCCGCCGCGATCGAGCCCCTGACGCGTTCGCTGCCCGAGCAGATCGCCGCACATCTGGCCGCACGCATCCTCGCTGCGGCCTATACGCCCGGCGAGCGCGTGCGAGAAGAACAGGTCGCGGCCGAGTTCGCGGTCAGCCGCGGCCCCGTGCGCGAAGCCTTGCGGCTGCTGGAAAAGGACGGCCTCGTCACCATCGTGCCGCGGCGCGGGGCCATGGTGACGGACTTGAGCGTGGACGAGGTGCGCGAGATTTTCGAGATCCGCGCGGTGCTCAACGGGTTGCGCGACCGCTCGGTCGCCGAAAGCGAACGGCGCACGCAGCTGCTGCCGCTGCTCGAAGCCGAGGTTGCACGCCTGGCCCGGTGCGCGCGCTCCTCCGAGCTGGGCGAGCAATACGTCGACACGGTGCTGCAGATCAATCGGCTGCTCAACCGCGCAACGCCGAACCGGCGCCTGAGCAACTATCTATCGTCGCTGGAACAGCAGACCGCGCGCTATTCGCGCCTGGGCTTGTCCACGCCGGAGCGGCGGCGGCAGTCGGTGCAGCGCTGGCAGAAGCTGGTGAAGGCGATTCGCGCCGGCAACGGCGAAGAGGCCGAGCGCATCGCGCGCGAACGCGTGCTGGAGTCGCGTGATGCGGCGGCCCGGCTGCTCTCGGCGCGCCGCTAGCCTGGATCTTTCATCGGGGCGCTCAGTCTTCGATGATCGCGACGACCTGACCTTCGGCGACCGGATCCTTTTCCTTCACCAGGATCTCCTTCACGGTGCCGGCGTCTTCGGTGATGACCGGGATTTCCATCTTCATCGACTCGATCACGACGAGCGTATCGCCTTCCTCCACGCGATCGCCGGGCTGCGACTTGACCTGCCATACCGTGCCGGTGATTTCGGACTTGATCTCGATCCTCGCCATGCCGCTTCCCCGTCGCTTGATTCGATGTGCTCGAGTCGATGAGCGTGAGCCGCGGAAATTCTAGCATGCGCGGCTCGCGGCCTTCGTGGCGCGAGGAGATCCTGCGCGCCGGCCGAAGGCGCACAGCGCCGCCGCGCGCGGCAGTGGTGCAGGTTCAAGTGATCCGATCCCCCGGCGCTCGGTGGAGTGGTTCACTTATCCACCCGAGCGGCTTACCATCGGCGCTTTCGCCCGCTCCATGAATCTTCCCACCTTTTCGTTCGCGTCCGTCCGCCGCCCGCACCCGGCCCGCGGCATGACGCAGGCTGTCATGCGTTTCGCATGCATGGCGCGCGCGTGGGATACGCCGCACGCAAGGGCCGCCTGCGCGGTGCTCGCGCTCTGCCTCGCGATCCTTCCGGGTTTCCAGGCGCACGCGCAAGACATGCCGTTCGCGCCGATCGACGAGAACGCCGCGAATCTCGATTGGCTCGGCTACAAGAACCGGCTGGTGGAGGCGCTGGAGTCGCGCAACCGCAAGATCGTGCTCGGCGCGATCGATCCCAGCGTGGACAACGGCCCGGAGCAGAAACGCGGTCTGGAGGAGTTTCGCCGGCGCTGGGATTTCGACGACGACGCAAGTCCCCTGTGGGATGTGCTGCGCAAGGCAGTCGAGCTGGGCGGGGCCTACGTCAAGGACGCCAAGGGCGGCACGCGCTTCTGCACGCCGTATGTCGCGGCCAAGTGGCCGACCAGCATCGACCCGTTCGCATTCGGCGCCATCGTCTCGGCCGATGTTCTGGTGAAGACCGAGCCCTCGTCGGAATCGCGCACGCTTGCCACCCTGACGCACGAGGTGGTGAAGGTCGAGGACTGGGAAGTGGCGGACAAGACCCCGGGGTTTCCGCAGAAATGGACCCGCATTGCGCTCAAAAGCGCTTCGGGCTATGTGCCCGAGCAACAGATCCGCAGCCCGATCGAGCACATGGCCTGTTTCTCCGCGCAGGGCGGGCCGTGGCGGCTGGTGTCGTTCACCGCCGGCTATCTGCCGGAATAGGGCGGCGTCGACTCAGGGTTTGCGCACCGCGGGCCGGAATTCGTAGCGCACGCTGCCCTCGCCCTCGGCGCGCGGTTGCTCGCCGAAACTGATCCAACCCGAACCCTGCAGCACGAACTCCTCGCGCCGCAGATGGATGGGCTGCCCCCCTTCCGGCACGACGAAGGTGCCGTTGGTGCTGCTGTCGGCGAGGATGAACTTGCCGCGGCGCGACCCGATGCTCGCATGCTGGCGCGAGGCCATGGTGGTGGCGACCACCAGCTGACAACTCGCGTCGCGCCCGATGAGGAACGGATTGCCCTGCGGCGAGATGGTGAACGTGCGCCCACCGTAATGCAGCACCACGCTGCCGGCATCCTCGCTCGTGCGCTGGATTGGGGGTACCACGGTCGTGATCGAGCGTCCGCGTTGCCACATCACTTCCAGGATCGTGGTCTCGGCACTGCGGCCGCGCACGCTCATGCGGTCGATGGCGCGAATGCGGCCTCTGCCGAGCAGCGGGATCTTGTCGAAGCAGCTGTCGGTGATGAGAATCTGGCGCGGCCGCGCCAGCTCCACCACCCGGGCCGCGACGTTGACGGCATCGCCGAACACGTCGCCGCGGTCCTCCAGCGCGGGGCCGTAGTGCATGCCGATGCGCAGCGCGAGCTTGCGCCCGCCGGGACCCTCCACCGCCGCCGCCTGCTGCTGCATCGCGGTCGCACCGGCGAGCGCCGATATGACATCCGGAAACGTGCACAGCAGCTCGTCCCCGATCGACTTGATGACCGCGCCCTTGTGGAAGTACGTCTCCTCTTCCATGCGCCCGAGCAGGCCATGGATCAGCTCGACCGCGGCCGCATCGCCCAGCTGCTCGTAGATCGCCGTGCTGCCGCTGATGTCGGCGAACAGCACCAGCAGCTCGCGGGCAGGCGATTCGCTCATGTGTAGCTTAGCGGCACTCGAACTCGATGATCCCGCGCTTGCGCACGGCGGCCGGCTCGCCGATGCTGAGTTTGCCGTGGCCGCGCAGCACGAAGCCTTCATGCTTGACCAGCACCTCCGGTTCACCCTCCACGACGACGTAGGTACCGTTGGTGCTGTGATCGAACAGCACGAACTTGTCGCGGCGCCATTCGATGCGCGCATGCTGGCGCGAGGCTTTGCGGCTCACCACCGGCAGATCGTTGACGGCATCGCGCCCGATGGTGAACGTGCTGCGCGCACTGTCGACCACGACCTCGTGTCCGTCGCTGCGTAGCAGCATGTGCGCCTTGCCCGCGCCTTCCAGCACGGCTGCCTGCTCAGTGGTGAACGGCTCGCCGGAGCGGCGGCGCCACCCGAGCTCGACGAGCTCGATCTCGCTGCTTTTCCCCTTCACCCTGCGCCGGTCCAAGGCGCGCGCGCGGCGCCGAAACCCCGCGCGCATGACGGCGAGGCTGCCGGCGTCGGTCAGGATCTGGCCGGGGCCTGCGAGCTTCACCAGCCGCGCCGCGATATTGACGCCGTCGCCGAATACATCGCCGCGCTCCTCGATCAGCGGCCCGTTGTGCAGCCCAATGCGCAGGCTCAAGGGAAGCGCGGCATCGGCGGCGAAATGCTCCACCCGCTGCTGCATCGCGATGACGGCGCTCGCTCCCGTATTGGCGTCGGGAAAAAGGCTCAGCATCTCCTCGCCGATGGTCTTGATGACCTCGCCGCGGTGATGGTAGACCTGCTCTTCCATGGCGACCAGGCAGCGGGTGATGAGGCTCATGGCGCGCAGGTCGCCGAGCGATTGGTAGAGGCTGCTCGAGCCCGTGATGTCGGCGAATGCGACTGCCCGCACGGCCGCGCCTGCCCGGTTTCGAGCGGCGGCCCTGGCCGTTTGGACGGCCCCGTCCTTGGCCGCCTGCGCGGCCCCGTCCTTGGCCGCCTGCGCGGCCCCGTCCTTGGCCGCCTGCGCGGCCCGCTCTTTCGCCGCCTGCGCGGCTGCCTTGGGGGTCGGTGCGTCGTTGTTCATGTGCGCGCTTCAGGCGCTTGCTGCCTCAATAACTCGTGGGCCAGTTATGCAGTAGATGCTTGCCAACACCCCCGCTCAGACGCAGGCGATGAGTTTCGAGCGCGCGCACGAGGAACGCGCGGGTATCGCGCGGATCGATCACGTTCTGCGCCTCAAACAGCTCGGCGAGCCCCCACGCACTGGCGTCTTGCGAGATGGCATCGAGCACTTCCTGCCGGCGCGCCGATTCGTCGCCCGCTTCATCGAGCGCACCCCCCTTGTACAACGGGTTGCTGGCGATGAAGCCCACGCTGCGGCCGTCGAGGCGCGCAAGCGAGGTTGCGATCGAGCGTCCGAAACGCGCCTTGACCTCGAACTGACTGCCGACATCGACGATGGCGTCGATGATCTTGCGCACGTCGTACACCTTGCTGCGCGACTCGGGCAGGATGTCGAGGATTTTGCGCGAGCCCTCCTCGGACCCCGGCGGCACCGGCGCGATCGGCGGCGGCTCCATGTTGTGGCTCGGCAAGTAGGACAGGAATCGGCGCACGGCGTCGAGCGCCTGCTGGTCGGTATCCACCGCCAGGTCGACCAGCCCGCTTTTCTCGGCATGCACCCGCCAGCCGCCCAGCTCTTCCGGGTCGATCGGCTTGTTGATCGCCATGGAGGTCACGCGCGCGCTCGCGATGGCCATGGTCGAGCCCTTGCGCATGACGACGAGGTCGGACATCGCGGCATACCAGGTCGACGAGCCGTAGCAGGGACCCAGCAACGCCGATACCCACGGCGTTTCGCGCAACCGCTGGTATTCGGCCGCGTCCTGCGCGACCAGCGAGCGTCCGGCCGCACCCATGCGGTCCGGCATGCGTGCACCGCTCGACTCGCCGAGCAGCACCAGCGGCAGCCCGCGCTTGTTGGCCACCTGCTTCACGTGCTTGATCTTCTTCATGTTGATCACGCTGGAGGAGGCGCCCAGCACGGTGAAGTCGTTGGCGACCAGGGCGACCTCGCGTCCGTCGATGCGCGCGAATCCCGCCACTTTGCCGTCGGCAGGCGTACGCGCGCGAACTTCGGGCCGGTGCGAGGTGGCGAACATGCCGGACTCGCTGAAGCTGCCCGGGTCGATCAGGTGGTCGATGCGTTCGCGCGCGTTGAGTTGCCCCTCGGCCTTGCGCTTGGCGACCTTCTCCGGGCCGCCCATGGCCAGCGCCTTGGCGCGCCGGCGCTCCAGCTCCTGCAGCGTTTCCTCGAATGCCATCGTGATATGCCTAACTTCCGTTCCTGGTTTTCTTGGTCGTCTTGCGCGGGCCGAAGCCCTCGAGGTAGACGGGACCGGCCATCGTTCCGTCCACCGCTTTGCCGATGATGCCCTGCGACAGGTCCTTGATCGCGATGAAGATCACGTCCTCGTCCGGGGTCGATACCAGCGTGTGCGGCGCATTGGCCGGAATGTAGATCAAGGTGCCCGCGGGTGCATGCACCCGCTTGCCGTTGACCGAGCCGGTGAGCGTGCCCTTGACCACGAGATTGAACTGCTCGTTCTTGTGCGAATGCATGCGCGATCCGGTGCCGCGCGGCTTGTGGATGTAGCCCACCAGCATGCGTTCGCCCTCGACCACGCCGCCGTGCGAGGTGGAATAGCCGGTTCCCGCCGCTACCTTGCGGATGCGCGCAAGATCATACTGATAGCGGCCATTGCCGCCGCGGATTGCGCCTTCTGTCTTGGTGCCGTCGCTGGAAGGGCGCTTGGGCTTCGCCTGGCTGCGGGGCGTCGCGTTACGTCTGCCGGAAGCGGAAGTCGTGGCTGCCAAGGCCGGCCTCCATGAGAGGATTCGGGGGAGTGCTTGGGTGCGGCGCTCCGATTCTACCGCCGGGGCGAAGCCTCGGAGGGAGAAAGAGGCGGGCAAACGCCCCGGTTAGGCCGGGAACGCCCATACCGGCCTGGTGCCTCGACCCGGGGGGTGGCTCGAACGCCAAGCCCGGCGTTCGTGCTCAGCGCTTGCGGTGCTCGCCCACCTTGACGATCTTCATGGTGTTGGTGCCGCCGGCCTTGCCGAACGGCTCGCCGATGGTGAGGATGATGTAGTCGCCGTTCACGACCGCACCGCGCTTGAGCAATTCGTCTTCCGCCATGTGCAAGGCTCGCTCGGGGTCCCGGGAGCCCTTGAACTTGATCGGGTAGACGCCCCGAAACAGCGTCACCCGGCGGCGCGTTTCGGTGATCGAGCTCAAGGCATAGATCGGCACCGAGCAGGCCATGCGCGACATGAGCTGCACCGTCTTGCCGCTCTGCGTCATCGCCGCGACCGCCTTGATTTCGAGCGAGGCTGCCGTGTACATGGTGGCGCGCCCGATTGCTTCTTCCGCGTCCTGCGGCAACCCGGAACGAAGCCGATCCGCGCCGGGAAGGTCTTCCTTCTCGGCCGCCTCGCACACGCGCGCCATGGCGGCGATGGTTTGCACCGGGTATTTGCCCGCAGCGGTTTCACCGGACAACATTACGGCATCGGTGCCGTCGAGAACGGCATTGGCCACATCCGAGACCTCGGCGCGCGTCGGGCTGGGGTGATTCATCATCGACTCCATCATCTGGGTCGCGGTGATCACCAGCTTGTTGTGGTCGCGGCTCATGCGGATCATGCGCTTCTGCAAGGCGGGCACCGCGGCATCCCCGACTTCGACCGCGAGATCGCCGCGCGCCACCATGATCGCATCCGAGGCGTTGACGATGTCTTCCAGCGCTGGAATGGCTTCCGCGCGCTCGATCTTGGCTACCAGGAGCGCGCCGCCGCGCGCCTTCTGCAGCAGCTCGCGCGCCCATTGCATGTCTTCGCCCGAGCGCGGAAACGACACGCCGAGAAAATCCGCCTTCAGATGCGCCGCGAGCTTGATGTCCTCCATGTCCTTCTCGGTCAACGCCGGCGCGCTCAAGCCCCCGCCCTTGCGGTTGATGCCCTTGTTGTTGGAAAGCGCGCCGCCTTCCACCACCTTGGTCACGATGCGCGGTCCTTTCACGTCCTGCACCGTGAGCACGATGGCGCCATCGTCGAGCAGCAGCGTATCGCCCTTGTGGACATCGCGCGGCAGGTTGGGATAGTCGAGACCCACGCGCGTTTGGTCGCCGAGCTTGCACTCCGCATCCAGAATGAACTTGTGCCCCGGGTGCAGCGTGATGCGGTCGTTCTCGAAGCGGCCGATGCGAATCTTCGGCCCTTGCAGATCGACCAGGACGCCGACCGCGCGCCCGGCCTTGCGCGCGAGCTGGCGCACCGTCGTCACGCGCTTCTCGTGCTCGCGCGGCGTGCCGTGGGAAAAATTCAGCCGCACGACATCCAGGCCGGCCGCGATCATGCGGCTCAAGACAGCCGGCTCGCTCGAGGCGGGTCCCAGCGTGGCTACGATCTTCGTTCTGCGTGGCATCGAATCAAAGCTCCCCCTGAATTCAGCGACTCGCGAGTTGGCGCACGCGCGCGGCGCTACGCTTGCGCGCGCGCCTCGAGTATGGCGACTGCCGGCAGGGTCTTGCCCTCGAGAAACTCGAGGAATGCGCCGCCGCCGGTGGAGATGTACGACACCTTGTCGGTGATGCCGAACTTGGCGATCGCGGCCACCGTATCGCCGCCGCCCGCGATCGAGTACGCCTTCGACTCGGCAATCGCCTGCGCCACCGTGCGGGTTCCGGCGGCGAAGGCATCGAATTCGAACACGCCGACCGGACCGTTCCATACGACAGTGCCGGCCTTGCCGATCAGCTCGGCATAGCGCTGCGCCGTTCGTGTCCCGATGTCGAGAATCATGTCGTCGGCCGCGACCGCCTGCGCATCCCTGGCGCTCGGCTCGGCATCGGCGGCGAAGCGTTTCGCGACCACGACGTCCTCGGGCAGCGGCACCGCGGCGCCGCGCGCCTTCATTTTGGCCATCACGGTCCGCGCCGCTTCGACCAGGTCCGCCTCGGCCAGCGATTTCCCGATGGGCAGGCCGGCGGCGACCATGAACGTGTTGGCGATTCCACCGCCGACGATCAGCTGGTCGACTTTGTCGGCGAGCGCTTCCAGAATGGTGAGCTTGGTCGAAACCTTGGAGCCGGCGACGATCGCAAGTAGCGGCCGCGCCGGGTTGCCTAATGCGCGCGACAGCGCGTCGAGCTCCGCGGCCATCAACGGCCCGGCACACGCCACCTTGGCGAATCTGGCGATTCCGTGGGTGGTCGCCTCGGCACGATGCGCGGTGCCGAAAGCATCGTTGACGTAGACATCGCACAGCGCGGCCATCTTGCGGGCGAGCGCCTCGCTGTCTTTCTTCTCGCCCACGTTCACGCGGCAGTTCTCCAGCAGCACCACTTCACCGGGGACGACTTCGACGCCATCCACCCAGTCGCGCCGAACAGGCACCGGCCGCCCCAGCAGTTCGGCCAGGCGCCGCGCGACCGGCTCGAGTGAATCCTCGGGCTTCAACTCGCCTTCCTTCGGCCGGCCGAGATGCGAAGTGAGCATCACCGCTGCGCCCGCGTCGAGCGCGTAGCGAATTCCCGGCAGCGCAGCGCGGATGCGGGTGTCGTCGGTGACGTTGCCCGCGCCGTCCTGCGGCACGTTGAAGTCGACACGAATGAATACCCGCCTGGCCTTGAGATCGAGGTCGGTCATTCGCAGGAATTTCACGTCGTGCACTCCTTCGCGTGGGCGCAGCGCCCGCCGCAGTGCGGTGAAGCGCGCAATCGGTGGGCTACGCACGCCGGCAATCGATGCGGACAGGCTCCCGGGCGGCGGGCCAGGTTCGATTGTAGCTGTCGCGGGCGGCGCTGGCAGCGGCAAACAACAGAGGCGCCGAAAAGTGCAGCGCCGTGTACCGGGTGTGCGAAGTCGCAGGCGCACTGCCGTCATTCCCGCGCAGGCGGGAATCCGGGCCACTGATTCCGGATTGTTCCGGATTCCCGTTTACACGGGAATGACGCTTCGATCTACTTCGCGTTTACCAACGCAACCGTCGTATCCAACATCCGGTTGCTGAAGCCCCATTCATTGTCATACCAGGCGAGGCACTTCACCAGGTTGCCCGAGACCTTGGTAAGTGTCGCGTCGAAAAGGCTCGACTCGGTCGTGTGATTGAAATCGACCGAGACCAGTTGGCCCGAGCTGTAGCCGAGAACGCCCTTGAGCTCGCCTTCGGCGGCGCCTTTCATCAGCGCGTTGACCTCGTCCACGCTGGTGCTGCGCGCGGCGACGAAGGAGAGATCCACGATCGAAACGTTGATCGTCGGCACCCGGATCGCAAAGCCGTCGAGCTTGCCGTTCAGCTCGGGCAGGACCAGGCCGACGGCAGCCGCGGCGCCCGTCTTGGTGGGGATCATCGACTGCGTGGCCGAGCGCGCGCGGCGCAGGTCCTCGTGATAGACGTCGGTGAGCACCTGATCGTTGGTATACGCATGCACCGTCGTCATGAGCCCGTTGACGATACCGATCTTCTCGTGCATCACCTTGGCGACCGGCGCCAGGCAGTTGGTCGTGCACGAAGCGTTGGAGATGACGGTGTGGCTCGCCTTGAGCGACTTGTGGTTGACGCCGTACACCACCGTCGCATCGACGTCCTTGCCACCGGGCGCCGAAATGATGACCTTCTTCGCGCCGCCCTTCAGATGCGCGCCAGCTTTCTCCTTGGTGGTGAAAAGACCGGTGCACTCCAGCACGACATCGACCTTGAGATCGCCCCACGGCAGCTCTGCGGGATTGCGCACCGCGAGCACCTTGATGCGATCGCCGTTCACCACCATCGCATCGCCATCGACCTCGATCTTGCCGCCGAACTTGCCGTGCACCGTGTCGTAGCGGGTAAGGTGGGCGTTGGTCTCGGCGCTACCGAGGTCGTTGATGGCGACGATCTCGATCGGATGCGATTTGCCCGACTCGGAATGGGCACGCAGGATGTTTCGGCCGATGCGGCCATAGCCGTTGATGGCAACGCGAATGGTCATGACGGGCTCCAGGCGGGGAGAAGTTCTTGCGAACTATTCTAACGCCATCGCCTCAGCGCCTGAAGCCAGGCAACTAACACGCCCGCGTGAACCTCAGCCGCCAACGAGTGCCTGCGTGCGCGCGACGACGTTGTCTACCGTGAAGCCGAGGAATTTGAAGACGTCGGCCCCGGGCGCCGATTCGCCGAACCGGTCGATGCCGATCACGTCGCCTTCCAGTCCGACGTACTTGCGCCAGTAGTCGGGCACGCCGGCCTCCAGCGCGAGTCGCGGAATGCCGCGCAAGAGCACCGTTTCACGATAAGCCGCGTCTTGCCGATCGAATACGCTGGTCGAGGGCATGGATACGACCCGCACCGGGACGCCCGCCGCGGCCAGCTTTTCACGCGCTGCGACGGCAAGCGCGACCTCCGAGCCGGTCGCAATCAGGATCGCGGCCGGCTTGCCGCCGTCGGCATCGACGAGCACGTAGCCGCCGCGCGCAATCGCTTGCACGGTTTCGTCCGAGCGAGCGTTGAAGGCGAGATTCTGGCGGCTCAACTGCAGGCTGGTCGGGCCGTCGCGGCGCTCGAGCGCCGCAATCCAGGCCACCGCCGTTTCGGTGCTGTCGCACGGCCGCCACACGTCCATCCGCGGTATCAGCCGCAACGTAGCCGCATGCTCGATCGGTTGGTGCGTCGGACCGTCTTCGCCCAGCCCCACCGAATCATGGGTGAAGACGAACACCAGGCGTTGGTGCATGAGCGCGGCCATGCGCAGCGCATTGCGTGCGTAGTCGGAGAAAACGAGGAAGGTGCCGACATACGGGATGAGACCGCCGTGCAAGGCAAGGCCGTTCGCGATCGCGCACATGCCGAACTCGCGCACGCCGTAGAAGATGTAATTGCCGCCGCCGCGAGAGATCGGCTTGGAGGTCGAGGCCATGGTGAGATTGGATGCGGCCAGGTCGGCCGATCCGCCGATCAGCTCCGGCAGCTGCGGCAACAGGGCTTCGAGCACGTTCTGCGAGGCCTTGCGCGTCGCGACGGTTTCGCGCTTGGCGATGGTCTGTTGCACGAGCTCGCGGCTGCGTCGCGCCCAATCAGCAGGCAACTCGCCCGCCAACCGCCGGCGCAGCTCCGCGGCCTCGGCGGGATACTCGTCCGCGTATCGGCTCAGCTGCTGCTGCCAGTCGCGCTCGAGCTTGCGGCCACGTTCGCGCGCATCCCAATCGGCATAGATGTCGGCCGGGATCTCGAACGGTGGGTAGGACCAGCCGATATTCGCGCGCGTGGCGGCGACTTCGTCGGCGCCGAGCGGGGCGCCATGCGCGGCGCCGGTGTTGGCCTTGTGCGGCGCGCCCTTGGCGATGATGGTCTTGCAGACGATCAGGGAAGGGCGGTCGTTCACCGCCTGCGCCGCCTGGACCGCGCGCTCGATCGCCTCAGAATCGTGCCCATCCACCGGACCGATCACGTTCCAGCCATAGGCCCGGAACCGGGCCGGGGTGTCGTCGCTGAACCAGCTGCGGATGTTGCCCTTCTCGGAATCGATCGAGATCGAATTGTCGTCGTAGAAGCCGATGAGCTTCCCGAGGCCGAGGGTGCCGGCCAGCGAACACGCCTCGTGCGAGATGCCCTCCATCAGGCAGCCGTCGCCGCAGAACACGTACGTACGATGGTCGATGAGCTCGACACCGGGCCGATTGAATTGCGCCGCCAGCACGCGCTCGGCAATCGCCATCCCGACTGCGTTGGCCAGGCCCTGGCCGAGCGGCCCGGTGGTCGTCTCGACACCGGGTGTGAGCCCGTATTCCGGATGGCCGGGCGTCTTCGAATTGAGCTGCCGGAAGCGGCGCAGCTCCGCCATCGGCAGATCGTACCCGCTCAGATGCAGCAGGGCGTACAGCAGCATCGAGCCGTGGCCGTTGGAAATGACAAAACGGTCGCGGTTGATCCAGCTCGGATTGGCCGGGTTGTGCCGCAGGTGATGGCGCCACACGACTTCCGCAATTTCCGCCATCCCCATGGGCATGCCGGGATGACCGGAATTCGCCTGCTGGACCGCGTCCATCGCGAGCGCGCGAATGGCGTTACAGAGATCGCTGCGAGTGGCCATGTGGGATTCCTTCGAAGACGGATCGATTATCCCGCGGCGCGTCGACGCGGGGCAAACTCCTTGGGGTACCGGAGATTCGGGGTGACGGAGTGAAGCGTGGCGGACTTCTCGCGCCTGCGTCCATCACGCTTCACGCCCCCTCAGGAAGCGAAGGAGTTGGACCAGTTCACACCGGCTCTTCGTTGCGCTTGGAGACACGGATGCCGAGCTGCTTCAATTTCCGGTAGAGGTGGGTGCGCTCAAGCCCCACGCGCTCGGCCACCCGGCTCATGTTGCTGCTCTCGAGCCCCAGGTGGTGCTCGAAGTAGACCCGCTCGAACGCATCGCGTGCCTCGCGCAGCGGCAAGTCGAGCGGCAGGCTGGAGGCCGGCGTAACCGGTTCCAGGTCGAAGCTCGCTGCAACGCGCTGCACGTCGTCGAGCGTGATTTCGTCCCCGAGCGCGCTCAGGGCAGCGCTGCGAACGACGTTTTCCAGCTGCAGCAGGTTGCCCGGCCAGTCGTGGTTGCGCAGCGCGTTCAACGCCGCGGTGCTGAAGTGCTTCGGCGGTAGCTCCTTGGCCTCGATGCCGCGCGCGAGCATGAGCGACGCGAGCTCGGGCACGTCCTCGCGATGCTGGCGCAGGCTCGGCACCGACACCGTCACCGCGGAAAGCGCACCGAAAAGGCGTACATCGAAGGTGCCGACGGCCACCATGTCGGGCAGGGAGCGCGACACCGCGCACACCAGGCGCGCATTGTATTTATCCAGTTTGCCGATGAGCAGCAGCAACCCCCGCTGCTCCAGGCGGGCGAGCTCGCTCACGTCATGCAGGAACAACGTGCCGTCGCGCGCCTTCTCGGCGAGCTCCATGGGCGCTTCGGCCAGCATCCCGGTGCTGTCCGGAGCGACCCAGGGCGTGTTCGGCTGGTGCAGGAAGCGCGCGCACACTTCCGCGCCGCTGCCGGGCTCGGCCGCGACCAGCACGGGGCTGCGCAGGCTGCGTACCCGTTCGAGCCGTTGCTTCAGCTCGTTGATGACCGCCGAACGGCCAAGGCTCCCGAGCGAAAGCGGCGCGTGCGGCTCGACTGCCCCGCGCTTGAGCGCGCGGCCCACCGTCCCGAGCAGCTTTTGCAGCGCGATCGGCTTCTCCAGGAAATCGAAGGCGCCGATGCGGGTTGCCTCGACCGCGGTCTCGATGGTGCCGTGCCCGGACATCATCACCACGGGCATGGTGAGCATTCCGCCGGCTGCCCATTCCTTGAGCAGCGTTATGCCGTCGGTATCCGGCATCCAGATATCCAGCAAGATCAGATCGGGCCGGTTCTGAACGCGCATCTCGCGCGCCTGGCTCGCGTTCTCGGCCAGCCGCACCTGATAGCCCTCGTCGCGCAAAATCTCCGACAGGAGCTCCCGGATCCCCACCTCGTCGTCGACCACTAGTATTTGCTGCATCGATTCGGTCTCCACCCATTCTGCGCGTCTGCTCCGGGCCGTGACCCCTGAGCGCTTTTCACACCGCGCTTTTCATACCGCTGCGGCCGCCACGCCGATCGGCCCGAGCGGCTCGCCGCTCATCGAGCAATGGCCGTGCGCGTGCCAGCTTCCGCGCGCTTCGGCAATTCGATGCTGACCCGCACGCCGTGCGGTTTCAGATTCTCGATCGAGACGCTGCCGCCGTGATCTTCGATGATCTTCTTCACGATGGAAAGCCCGAGCCCCGTGCCCTTCTGCTTGGTGGTCACATAGGGCTCGAATACGCGCTGCATCGATTGCTCCGGAATGCCGCAGCCGTTGTCCTCGATCGATAGGCGCACGCTTCGCCCCGTGTCCTCGCTCTTGACCAGGATGTGCGGTTCGGCGATCTCGGCCAGCGCATCCTGGGCATTCTGCACGAGATTGTGGAACACCTGGCGCAGCAGGCGCGCATCGCCCTGCACGGGCGGCAGCTGCGGCGCAAGCCGCACCTCCATGGCGCGGCCGAGCGTCTCGTACAGCCCGAGCACCTCGCGCGCGAGCTGGTTGAGATCGAGCGGCTGCAGCCGCGGCTCGGGCGAACGGGCGTACTGGCTGAAGGCGTCCACCATGCTCTTCAGCGCCGCGACCTGCTCCACGATGAGCCGGGTCGATCGCTCCAGCATTTCGCCATCGGCCGCCGCCAGCTTGGCGCCGAGCTTGAGCTGCAGGCGCTCGGCCGACAACTGGATCGGCGTGAGCGGGTTCTTGATCTCGTGCGCGAGCCGACGCGCGACTTCGCTCCACGCCGCGTGGCGTTGCGCCTGCATCAGCTCGGTGATGTCGTCGAAGACCACCACGTAACCGCCTTCGGTATCGCTGCCAAGGCCGGTTCCGCGCAGCAGGATCGTCTTTTCCAGCCCGCCCTGTTGGAGCGACACCTGGCTCTCCCATTCGGCGTCTTTCGCCTGCGCGAATCCGTCCGCGATCGCGCCGGCCAGCGGCGCGAGCTCGACTGCGCTCTGCGCGATGTCGGCGAGCTGCACGCCGAGCAGCCGGTCGAGCTCCAGACCCAGGATGGCGCCGGCGCTCGGGTTCGACGAGCGCAGCCGCATTTGAACATCGAACGACATTACCCCGGTGGAGAGGTGCGCGAGCAGGCTTTCGAGGTAGCTCTTCGCGCGCGCGAGCTCGAGCTGATGATGCTCGGCCGATTCGCGCGCCTCGCTCAACTGCTCGATCATGGTATTGAACGATTGCGTCAGCACCCCCAGCTCGTCGCGGCTTTCGACCGGGATATGCTGACTGAAATCGCCATGCGCCACGGAGCGCGTTCCATGCGCGAGCGTGGCGAGCGGTGCCGCCAGCTTCTCGCTCAAAAGGAACGCCAGCAGGAACGCGGACAGCAAAGCCACCAAGAGCGCGAGCGTCAACGTCACCCCGTATAGCCGCTTCAGGCCCACCCGCGCGAGCAATAGCTCCTGGTAGTCGCGATAGCCGCCCTGGACCGCCTCGGCATCGGCTGCCATGTGGCTCGGAACCGGCTCCAGCAGCTGCAGCGCACGCACACCCTCGCTCAACGACGGTATGTCCAGCGGCACCACGACCCGCATGTACAAACCGCCGCCTTCGCCGGCGGATTCGATTGCGGCATAGCGCTGCAGCTGTCGAACCTGCTTGAGGGCGGCATGCGAAAGCGTCTCGGGCACCAGGCCCACCTGCTCGTTGCCGGCGTAGCCGACGATGCGCCCGCGGCTGGTGAAAAGCGTGGCTTCGCGCACGTGTGCCTGCTCGCGCAGGCTGCTCAATGCGCTCACCTGCTCCTCGCGCGGCAGGCGCGATAGCGTGAGGCTCATCTCGTCCGCTTTCTTCGCCAGCTCCTTGAGCATGCCGTCGAGCATGCCGCGGCCCAGGCTCAAGCCGCCCTCCAAGGCCTTGTCGACCCGCACTTCGAACCACGATTCGATGGAGCGCGCGAGAAACTTCACCGACACCGCGTACACGAGCGCTCCGGGCAGGAGCGACATCAGCGCCAGCAGCAGGACGAATCGCAGCGCGAGGCGCGAACCGAATTCGCGCCGGCGCAGGCGCCGTCCCAGCCGCACCAATTGATAGACCAGGAGCGCGACCAGAATGAGAACGAGCGCCCCGTTGACCAGCAGCAGCGTCGGGTAGTGTTCCGCGAACATGGTCGTATTCGCGGTCGCGGTGGACAGCAGGTACAGCGCCACGGCCCCCAGGCCCACGCACAAGACGACGGCATAGCGCATCGCGCGTGCGAAGCGCCGGCGGCGGGGGCGGGCGGACTGCGCGTTCACGGGGTCACCGCGAACCGATGCCAATCCGAGCTCAGATTCCACTCGCGCGATCCGAACGCGGTGATCTGAAACGGCTTGGGAAGCTGCGACACGTCCAGGCGCATGCGCACGGCCGCCTGGTACTCGGCACCCGGCTGCAGGTCCGACTTATCCGCGACCGGCAGGTTGCGCACGCTCGAGAAGAAACGCACCGCCTCGCCCACCGTGGCAAAATTCTGGAACAGCGTTCCGAGCGACACCCGGTATTGGCGCGTGAGCGAATTGTAGGAAAGCTTGTACTGTTGCGCGCTGGTTGCGATCCGGTCGTTGAACCAGTACCAGCGCGGGCGAATGATTTCCACCTCCAGCAGAAAATTGAGCGGAACGCCCTTGCTCAGGATGTCTTCGAGCGTGGGCGTCAGTGCGATCTCGAAGTCCGCGTTGAGGACATATCCGTCTTCGCCGAGTGCGATGGCGGCGCTGCGCACCTCGATATTGTCCGCACGCGCCGCGAGCGCGAGGAACAGCAATCCGGCGAGCGCGAGGAACCGTCTAACGCGCATGTCCCATGCGGGCGCGCACGGCTGAGAGCGGGAGCGGTTGCGCGGACGGGGCGATGGCCGCCGGAAGCTCGACGCCGCTACCCGAGCAGCGAACGGGCAGGTCAGCCGGGCGACGGTTATGCCCGCTCGAGCAACGCGTAATAGAAGCCGTCATGGCGTTCGTCGGGCAATAGCTGCACATCGAGACTGTCTTGTCCGGGAAGCGGCGCGAGTCGTGCGTCCGCATGGCGTCCGACGAAGTCATCGACCTGGCCCCGGTTCTCCTCGCGGAACACCGAGCAGGTGGCGATCAGCAATTTACCACCGGGGCGCACGACGCGCCACAGACAATCCAGCAGCGCGGCTGCGCGTGCCGCCAGCGCCGCGATATCGGATTCGCGGCGCAGCCATTTAATGTCCGGATGGCGGCGCACGACGCCCGACGCCGTGCACGGCAGATCGGCCAGCACTCGGTCGAACGCCTGGCCGTCCCACCAGCGATCGGGCTCGGCGGCATCGGCGCAGACGCTCGCCGCTTCGAGCCCGAGCCGGCGCAGGTTTTCGTGCACGCGCTGTATCCGCGCCGGGTCGTTGTCGAGCGCGACCAGATGCACCGTCTCGCGCTCCAGGATATGCGCAGCCTTGCCGCCCGGAGCGGCGAACGCATCCAGCACGCGCTGGCCCGGGCGCAGGTCGAGAAACCGGGCCGCAAGCTGCGCGCCGGCGTCCTGAACCGACACCAGGCCGCGTGCGAACCCCGGAATCTGCGCCACCGGCATGGGACGCGCGAGCATGACGCCCACAGCGTCGAGCGGGATCGCGTCGATGCCGGCCTGGTGCAGCGCGTTCAGGTACTCGTCACGTGTGCTGCGACGCGCATTCACGCGCAGGCTGGTCGCTGCGAGACGGTTGCCCGCATCCAGAATCGCTTCCCACCGATCGGGGTAGGTCGCCCGGATGCGTTCCAGCCACCAGCCGGGATAGGAATAACGGCCCTCTGGCGTGCCGCGCGCGCGCGTCAGGAGCTCCTCGCGCTCGCGCGAGAATCGACGCAGCAGTGCATTGACCATGCCTTTTGCCCAGGTCCAACCCGCTTGCTCGGTTGCGCGCACCGCATGATCGACCACGGCGTACGGGGCGGCCTTGGTGAACGCGAGCTGGTAGAGCGCCGCCACCAGCAGCGCTTCCAGCTGCGGCGGGTTGAGCGGCTTGCGCAGCATCAGGGCGCACACCCCGCGCAAGAGCCCCAGATGGCGCAGGCTGCCGTGCGCGATGTCGAACACCGCGCCGCGCTGGCCCGCATCCAGTTCGGGATGCTGCCTGAACAACCGCTCCAGCAGCGGCGTGAGGCTTCTTCCGGAGAGCACCCCATGAATCGCCTCGACCGCGAGGCGTTGCTCGATCAGCATGCCGCCTCCGAACCGCCGTCGCAACGCGAACCGCCAAGGCATCGGCGGCCAGGCACCGTTCGCTTTGCGGTCGATCCCCGCAAGCGGGCACCTCCGAACCGGCTCATGTAAATCAACCGCCAGGCCGTCGGCGCCCGGCGTCGTTCGCTTTGCGGTCGATCCCCGCAAGCGGGGCCCCTCGCCCGGGAAGCGAACGACGACCGCCCCTCGCCTAAGAAGCTCACGTTGCCACCTCAGTCTCCCAGGCGCGTACCCGGTTCGATCCGGTGGCCCAGCAAGAACGGTCCTGCTTCGAGACGACGGCTACCTGCGCGCTGCAGGACCGTCACGATCAGGCTGCCGTCGCCGCACTGGATCTCGATGCCCGCGGGCCCGGCAGCGAGCAGGGTGCCGGGCACTGCGGCGGCCCGCCCGGTCGAAACCCGCCCCGACCACATTTTGAGGACGGCACCGGCGTGGGTCGTATAGGCCCCAGGCACTGGATCGAGCGCCCGCAGCCGCCGCTCGAGGTCCACGGCCGGCTGCGACCAATCGATATGGGCGTCTTCACGGGTGAGCTTGGGCGCATAGCACGCTCCCTCGGTTGCCTGCGCCTCGGCGCGAATGGCCCCCGCCGCCAAGGCGTCGAGCACCTCGCACACGGCAGCCGCACCGACTTCGGCCAGGCAGTCGTGCAGGCTGCCGGCCGTGTCGTGCGCTTCGATCGGCACTCCACGGCGCAGATAGACCGGGCCCGTGTCCAGGCCTGCGTCCATGCGCATGATCGAAACTCCCGTCTCGGTGTCTCCCGCCAGGACGGCGCGCTGGATCGGCGCCGCCCCCCGCCAGCGGGGAAGGAGCGATGCATGGATATTGACGCAGCCGAAGCGCGGCAGCTCCAGGACCGCGCGCGGCAACAGCAGCCCGTACGCGGCGACCACCCACGCGTCGGCGTCGAGATCGCCCAGGCCTGCTTGAACGCCTGGATCGCGCAAGCTGACCGGCTGTCGCACCGCAATTCCGCGTTTCGAGGCAAGCTGCTTTACGGGACTATAGGACTCGCGCAACCCCCGCCCGGAGGGCCGGTCGGGCTGCGTCAGTATGGATACGACGTCGTAGCCACGATCCAGCAGCGCGCGCAGCGCTATGGCGGCGAATTCGGGCGTACCGGCAAATACCAGGCGCATGGAACGATCGCGTAGTCCATCAAGTTCGCCGAGGGCGGCAATAAGTTCGCCGAGTCCGGCAATTCGCCCGCCGAGAGGGGCCGAAAGCTCGGACCGGCAGGCGGGTTGCGCCGCAGCGGGCCTAGCCTGCGCGGCGCTCTTGCTTGCGGATGCGGGTGAGAATGCGGCGGCGTTTCAGCGGCGACAGGTATTCGACGAAGACCTTGCCCTGCAAATGATCCATCTCGTGCTGGATGCAAACCGCAAGCAAGCCGTCGGCCTCGAGCTCGAACGCTTTGCCCTCGGGGTCGAGCGCCCGCACTCGAATCCATTGCGCTCGCGCGACTTTGTCGAACACGCCGGGGACCGAGAGGCAGCCTTCCTCGGCGTCGGAAGCGCCCCGGCTTGCCACGATCTCGGGATTGATGAAAACCTTCAGTTGATCGTGCGTGGGCGAAACATCGATGACGATCACCTGCTTGTGCACATCGACCTGGGTTGCGGCCAGGCCCACCCCGGGCGCCGAATACATCGTCTGCGCCATGTCGCGCACCAGGGTTCGAATCGCCTCGTCCACGCGCGTCACCGGCACGGCCACCTTGTGCAGGCGCGGATCGGGATATTGCAGAATCGGAAGAATCGCCATAAATGCTTGCAAATAGAGGTCGCTAGATGCAGAATTTAAACCGAGTTGTCAAAACGGGTCCGATCTCGACGCGCCCGTTGTGCCTCATAAGGGGGGTGCGATGCGCAAGCTGATCATTATAGGCGCCATGCTGCTGCTGAGTCAGACCGGTACCGCATGGGCAGCGGTCGCCGGACCGGCGCTCGATCCGAATGCGCCCGACCGCTATATCGTCGTCCCGGGGGATACGCTGTGGGGCATATCGGGGCGATTCCTGCAAGATCCATGGCGCTGGCCGCAGTTGTTCGAGCTGAACAAGGACCAGATCAGGAACCCGCATCGGATTTATCCTGGGGACGTGATCGTGCTCGACCGTGCAGCAGGACGCGCGCGGGTCGTAGCGGGCATGCCCACCGTGGTGCTCACGCCCAAGGTTCGCGCCGAGCCGCATGCAGCCGAAGCCATTCCGAGCATTCCGCCGGCCGCCATCGAACCGTTCCTCACCCAGCCGCTGGTGATCGAGCAATCGACCCTGGATGGCGCGCCGCGCATCGTCGCCACCCAGGAGAACCGCATGATCCTCGGGGCAGGCAGTCGCGCCTATGCGCGCGGAATCAACGGCAGCCCCGGTCAGTTCTGGCAAGTGTTTCGGCCGGGCGAGCCGCTGGTGGATCCGGACACGCAGGAGCCGCTCGGTTACGAGGCGGTCTATCTGGGCGATGCCCGGATCGTGCGCCCCGGGGAAGTCAGCATCCTCGAGATCGTGAAGTCGAACCAGGAAATGTATATCGGCGACCGGATGTTTCCGGCGCCCAAGCCGAGCTTCGTCAGCTACATCCCGCGCGCCCCGGAAAAGCCGATCAAGGGTCGGGTCATTTCAGCCTACGGGGGGTTGGCCGAAGTCGGTGTCCATAGCGTCGTGACCTTGAATCGCGGGGCTCGCGACGGTGTCGACGTAGGCACCGTGCTGGCGGTGTACCGCAGCCCCGAAAGCGCGAGCAACATCCGCTACAGCACCGAACCTATTTCAGGCTTCCGCAATACGCCCTTGTACGGCCGGCAAGGTCCGACCGGCCGCGACGATACCATCCGCTCGCCGATGCCCGAGACCGACCTGCCGCCGGTGCGCCACGGCCTGCTGTTCGTATTCCGCACGTTCGAGAAGGTCTCCTACGCGCTGGTGATGCAAGCGAGCTCGACGATCAACATGCTCGACTACGTTCAGAACCCGTAAGCCCCGTACGGCCAAGTCGCTCCGAGTGCAACCGGCCTCGGCTCGCCGTTGGATCCCGCTTCGCTTTCCTCCTGGCTCGCGCTGAACGCCGTAGCGGCGCTCAGCGGCGCCAATTGGCGGCGGCTGGCGGCAACGTTCGGCTCACCCGCGCAAGTGCTGCGCCAGTCGCAGCAAGGTCTCGCGCGCGTGGTGGACCCGGCGCTTGCGGAGGCCATCCGCCGCAGTCCCGAATCGCCGCTCGTGCAAGCCGCGTTCGATTGGGCCGCGCAACCCGGCCACGCCATCGTCACGCTGGAAGATCCGCACTACCCGCAGCTGCTGCGCGAAACGCCCGACCCGCCGCCCGTGCTGTATGCCGCCGGCCGGATCGAGCTGCTGGCGTGCCCCATACTTGCCATGGTCGGCAGCCGCAACGCCTCGGCACAGGGGATGCGCAACGCCGAGGCGTTCGCGCGCGTGCTCTCGACGCACGGACTGTGCATCGCAAGCGGCATGGCGCTGGGCATCGACACGGCCGCGCATCGTGGGGCGTTGCAGGCAGTCGGCCGCTCCGTCGCGGTGCTCGGCTGCGGCATCGACGTGATCTATCCGCACGGCAATGCACAACTTTATAGCCAGCTCGCCTCGGAGGGGCTGGTACTGTCGGAATTCGCGCTCGGCACGCGTCCATTGACGCACCATTTCCCCCGGCGCAATCGCATCATCGCCGGATTGAGCCGCGGTTGCCTGGTGGTCGAAGCGGCAATGGCGAGCGGTTCGTTGATCACCGCGCGTTGCGCCGTCGACATGGGGCGGGACGTGTTCGCCATTCCCGGCTCGATCCATTCGCCGCTCAGCAAGGGCTGTCATCATCTGATCAAGCAAGGCGCGAAGCTGGTCGACGATGCGCTCGACGTGCTCGACGAGCTCGGCATGCCGAAGCAACCGATCGGCTGCGCGGACACGCAGGCGCCTCTCGAGCCGGATGCTGCGAGCGTGCTCGCGGCCTTGGGGCATGATCCATGCGGCTTCGACGCGCTGGTCGAGCGCACCGCAATGTCGGTCGAGCGATTGGTTGCGCTGTTGACGCAGCTCGAGCTCGACGCGCGGGTGAGCCGAACCGATCGAGGCGATTACCAGCGACTCGATTGAGCGCGCGCGCGAGTGGCGCACCGCCTCGCGAGCGGCTCGGGGCCTTCCTTGCCATCGGCTGGGATTGTTCTTATCATCTGCCGCTCTTTGCCGCCCGCCACCCACGAAAGCGTGTCCGCTTAAGTCATGGGCAAACCCCTCGTCATCGCTGAAAAGCCCTCGGTCGCGAACGACATTGCGCGCGCGCTCGGCGGCTTCACGCGCCACGACGATTATTTCGAAGGCGAGGACGCCGTCATTTGCTCGGCGGTGGGACATCTGCTCGAACTCGTCGTGCCCGATGAGTTCGAAGTCAAGCGCGGCAAGTGGTCTTTCAACAATCTGCCAGTCATTCCGCCGCATTTCGATCTGCAGCCGATCGCGCGCACCGAGGCGCGCCTGAAGCTGCTCGCGAAGCTGCTCCGGCGCAAGGACATCGATGCGCTCGTGAACGCCTGCGACGCCGGCCGCGAAGGCGAGCTGATCTTTCGCTACATAGTCCAGTACTGCAAGGCGAAACAGCCGATCCAGCGCCTCTGGCTGCAGTCGATGACGCCCGCGGCGATTCGCGAAGGGTTCGATGCCTTGCGCGCCGACAAGGAAATGCTGCCGCTCGCCGATGCGGCCAAGTGCCGCTCGGAAGCCGATTGGCTCATCGGCATCAACGGCACGCGCGCCATGACGGCGTTCAACTCCAAGGAGGGCGGTTTCTACAAGACGACGGTCGGGCGAGTGCAGACGCCGACCCTGGTCGTGTTGATCGAACGCGAGGAGAAAATCCGCGCATTCCGCCCGCGCGACTACTGGGAAGTGCACGCGACCTTCGCCGCCAAGGCCGGCGAATACCAAGGCCGCTGGTTCGATCCCGAGTTTCGCAAGGACGACGACCCGGAGCGGCGTGCCGAACGCCTGTGGCAACGCGAACGCGCGGAAGCCGTTGCAGCCGCGTGCACCGGCAAGATCGGGACGGTCACCGAGGAAGCGAAACCGTCGAGCCAGCTCTCGCCGCTGCTGTTCGATCTCACCAGCCTGCAGCGCGAGGCAAATGGCCGCTTCGGCTTCTCGGCCAGAAGCACGCTCGCGCTTGCGCAATCGCTATACGAAAAGCACAAGGTGCTGACGTATCCACGCACCGACGCCCGTGCGTTGCCTGAAGATTATCTGGAAACGGTGCGCACCACGCTGGCGCAGTTCGGCGGCTCGAGCGCCAAGCGGGCAGCGGCGCATAAGCCGGGGTCGGATAGCGCCGGCGCGGCGCCGTATGCGCCGTTCGCCGCCGAGATCCTGAAAAGCAACTGGGTGTGGCCGAACAAGCGCATCTTCGACAACAGCAAGATCTCGGATCACTTCGCAATCATCCCCACGCTGCAGCTGCCCAAAGCGCTGTCCGAGCCGGAGCAGAAGCTCTACGACCTGGTGGTGCGCCGCTTCCTGGCCGTGTTCTACCCGGCCGCCGAATACCTGCAGACGACGCGCATCACCGAGGTGGAAGGCCATCGCTTCAAGAGCGAAGGCAAGGTCCTGCAGAAGCCCGGCTGGCTCGCGGTCTATGGGCGGGAAGCGCAAGGCGAAGACGCGCGCCTGGTGCCGGTGCAACGCGGTGAGCGCCCTACCGTGGTCGGCATCGACGTCGCCGCGGAGCAGACCCGTCCGCCCGCGCGCTATACCGAGGCGACTTTGCTTTCGGCCATGGAAGGAGCCGGCAAGCTGGTCGAAGACGAGGAACTGCGCGAGGCGATGGACGCCAAGGGTCTCGGCACGCCGGCCACGCGCGCGGCCATCATCGAGGGATTGATCGCCGAGGAATACGTTCTCCGCAACGGCCGTGAGCTGGTGCCTACGCCGAAGGCGTTCTCGCTGCTGTTCGCGCTGCGCCACTTCGGTGTGACCGAGCTCACCTCGCCCGAACTGACCGGGGACTGGGAGTTCAAGCTGAAGCAGATGGAGCACGGCAAGCTTCCGCGCAGCGTCTTCATGGAGCACATCACCGCGGTGACGCAGGATATGGTCGCGCGCATCAAGAAGGGCGACATTCCGGACACCGCGTTTGCAACGCTCTCCACGCCTTGCCCGAAATGCGGCGGCGTGGTGCAGGAGAACTACCGCAAGTTCCAGTGTCAGAAGTGCGACTTTTCGCTTTGGAAAGTGGTCTCGGGACGCGAGTGGGCGCCCGAAGAGGTGGAAGAGCTGATTCGCAACCGGCGAATCGGTCCATTGACGGGTTTTCGCAGCCGGCAGGGGCGGCCGTTCGCGGCTTCGATTCGATTGAACGACGAACAGCGTGCCGAATTCGACTTCGGCCAGCCGGGCTCGGGCGAGGGCGCGGACGCGAAGCCGGATTTCAGCGCGCAGGAAGCGCTCGGCAGTTGCCCCAAGTGCTCGGGCTCGGTCTACGAGCACGGCAGCGGCTACACCTGCGAGAACGCCGTCGGTCCGGAGCGCAGCTGCGATTTTCGCGTCGGGCGCATCATCCTGCAGCAGCCGATCGAGCGCGACCAGGTGCAGAAGCTGCTGCGCGACGGCCGCACCGACCTGCTGCCGCGCTTCATCTCGAAGAAGGGAAGGCCCTTCAAGGCCTATCTGGTGAAGAGCGCGGGCGGCAACATCGGCTTCGAGTTCCAGCCGCGCGCCGCCAAGGCGACCGCCGCCAACGAAGCCGATTCAGCCCCGGCCCGCAGCCGCGCGCGTCGTCGCGCTGGGTGAGCCGGGGTTTCGAAGGAGGTGCCTGCGCACCTCCGGGCCGGCGAACGCCCGATGCGCTGCATCGCATCGGGCCGGGGGCGGTTAGTTCGACCTGAACCCTAGCGCTTTCGAGGTGCGAGCATCGTTCCCCGACATCCGGGCGCGCCGCAGTGGCACACCCACTTGCGGCGTGCGCGCGCGCCGTGCGGCTCGTCCAGGGTAATGCGGTAGTCGTAGGAAATCTCTTCGCCGGGCCGGATCGCGCGCACCGCCTCGATAAAAATGCGCAGGCCCTCCTGCACCGTCTCGCAGTTCGGCGAGCACGAATGGTTGATCCAGCGCGCGGAATTTCCATTCACGCCCGCATCGATGTACAAGTCGTCCTCGGCATCGAACAGAAACGTGTGCGGCGGCGTTCCGTCTTCGGGGTAACGTCCGTCGGCCTGATCGGCGTCGATCAGCGCGCCCTTGTATTCGATCAGCCGCTCGCCCTTGGCGATGGGGCGGCGGGCGAAGATGCCATAGCCGTGGATGGAAGAACGGCGCCGCCCGAACCGCGGGCCTGAATCAATGGATTTTCTTTTCGACATGGACCCGCTTGCTGCCGTTGCCGATTGGCCCGGATATTCAGACGTCGAGGTTGCGCACGCCGAGCGCATTGCTTTCGATGAAGGCGCGGCGCGGCTCGACCATGTCGCCCATCAGCGTGGTGAAAATTTCATCGGCCGCGATGCTGTCCTCGATCTGAGCGCGCAACAGCCGCCGCGTGGCCGGGTCCATGGTGGTTTCCCACAACTGCTCCGGATTCATCTCCCCCAGTCCCTTGTAGCGCTGAATGCTGACCGCGTGCTTCACTTCTTCCAGCAGCCAGTCGAGCGCTTCCTTGAACTCGCTCACCGGGCGCGAACGCTCGCCTCGGCGCACGGCCGCGCCTTCGCCGAGTAGTCCCACAATCAGTTCGCTGGTCCTGCGGATCTGCTCGAAGTCTCCGCTCACCAGAAAATCGGTATCGAGCGTCGTGACGCGGCGATTGCCGTGCTGCACGCGTGCCATTTCGAGCGACCAGCGCTCCGAATTGTCGTCGAATCGAGGCGAGATGGTCAGGGCCGGGCCCTGCACCGCCGCCTGCAAGCGCTCGGCGCTCGGCCCGGCATGCTCCGCGTCCGACAGGTCGACCACGACCCCGCGCAGTAAAGCATAGAGCGCTTGCTCGTCGATCAGGCGGCGCACCCGTTCGATGACGGCCTCCGCCAGGAAGAACTCACGCGCGACTTTGGCGAGCGCCTCGCCGGTGAGCGGCGCCTCGCCGGCACGCGGTACCAGTTCCGCGTCGGTCAAGGCCAGGCGCAACAGGTATTCCTTCAGCTCGTGATCGTCCTTCAGATACCGTTCCTGGCGACCGTGCTTCACCTTGTACAACGGCGGCTGGGCGATATAGATGTGTCCGCGCTCGACCAGCTCCGGCATCTGGCGGTAGAAGAACGTCAGCAGCAAGGTGCGGATGTGCGAGCCGTCCACGTCCGCATCGGTCATGATGATGACGCGGTGATAGCGCAGCTTGTCCGGGTTGTATTCCTCCTTGCCGATGCCTGCGCCGAGCACGGTAATGAGGGTGGAAATCTCCTGCGAGGAGAGTAGCTTGTCGAAGCGCGCGCGCTCGACGTTGAGAATCTTGCCCTTGAGCGGAAGAATCGCCTGGAAGCGCCGATCGCGCCCCTGCTTGGCCGAACCGCCAGCCGAATCGCCCTCGACGATGTAGAGCTCGCACTTGGACGGATCTTTCTCCTGGCAGTCAGCGAGCTTTCCCGGCAAGCCGAAGGAGTCGAGCACGCCCTTGCGCCGGGTCATCTCGCGCGCCTTGCGCGCCGCCTCGCGCGCTCGTGCGGCTTCGATGATCTTGGAGACGATGGTCTTCGCGTCGTTCGGGCGCTCGAGCAGGTATTCGGCGAGCTTCTGCGCCACGACCTCCTCGACCACGGGCCGAACCTCCGAGGACACCAGCTTGTCCTTGGTCTGAGACGAGAACTTCGGCTCCGGTACTTTCACCGAGAGCACGGCGCACAAGCCCTCGCGCATATCGTCACCGCTGGTCTCGACCTTGGCCCGGCGCGCGAACTCGTTGGCTTCGATGAACTGGTTCAGGGTGCGCGTCATCGCCGCGCGCAGCCCCGTCAGGTGGGTGCCACCGTCACGCTGCGGAATGTTGTTCGTGAAGCACTGAACCGACTCCTGGTACGAGTCGTTCCACTGCATCGCCACCTCGACGATGATGCTGTCCTTCTCCGCGCACGCGTGAAAGATGTTCGGATGCAGAACATTCTTCGTGCGGTTCATGAATTCCACGAACCCACGGATGCCCCCGGTGAAGGCGAAGACTTCTTCCTTGGCGCTGCGTTGATCGACCAGGCGTATGCGTACGCCATGATTCAGAAACGACAGCTCCCGCAGGCGCCGTGCCAGGATGTCGTAGTGGTATTCGACGTTGCCAAACACCCCTCGGCTGGCGAGAAAATGCACCTCGGTGCCGCGCTTCTCGCTCTTGCCGATCGCCTTCAACGGCTCGACCGCCAAGCCCTCGCGAAACTCGATGAAGTGCGCCTCGCCGTCGCGGCGGATTGTCAGTCGCAGCCAGTCCGACAACGCATTCACCACCGAGACGCCGACCCCGTGCAGCCCGCCCGAGACCTTGTAGGAGTTGCTGTCGAATTTCCCGCCGGCGTGCAGCTCCGTCATGACGATCTCGGCAGCCGAGCGCTTGAGCTCGTCGTCCTCTTTGATCTCGGTCGGAATGCCGCGGCCGTTGTCGGCGACGCTGATGGAATTGTCGGAGTGGATCGTGATCAGGATGTCGTCACAATGGCCGCCGAGCGCCTCGTCAACCGCGTTGTCGACCACTTCGAACACCATGTGGTGTAAGCCGGTGCCGTCGGCCGTGTCGCCGATGTACATGCCCGGACGCTTGCGCACGGCTTCCAGGCCCTTGAGGATCTTGATGCTGCGCGCATCGTACTCCATGCCCTCGTCGCGGCGCGGAAACTCTTCGTTGTCGTTCTCCATCGAACCTGTCATGACTAGATTCGCATCGGCATGATGACGTACTTGAAATTCTCCAACCCGGGATCGGTCATCAATACGCTGCTGCTCGCGTCGCCGAACGCGCACGTGACGTGGCTGCCCGAGAGCGCATTGAGCACATCGAGCAGGTAGTTCACGTTGAAGCCGATATCAATCGCGGCGCCGGAATAATCGAGCTCGATCTCCTCCTGCGCCTCTTCCTGCTCGGTGTTGCTGCAGGATACGCGCAGGCTGTCCTTGGTGAGCACCCAGCGCACGCCGCGGAATTTGTCGTTGGAAAGGATCGCTGCGCGCTGCAGCGCCTGCAGCAAGCCGAGGCGCTCGACCGTGATGATGTTGGGATGACCAGTCGGTATGACGCGGCCATAGTCTGGAAACTTGCCGTCGACAATCTTGGTAAAGAGCTCGACCTCGCCGAAATTGAATCGCACCTGGTTGCCCAGCAGCCCGATGCGAACCGGGGCATCGCTTTCCGCCAGCAGTTTCGACAGTTCCAGCACGGCCTTGCGCGGGAGAACCACTTCGTGGCGAGGGTGCTCCAATTCGAGGCGGGTGTCGGCGAATGCAAGGCGATGGCCGTCGGTGGCCACCACGCGCAGCTCACGCCCTTCGACCGACAAAAGCAGCCCGTTCAGGTAATAGCGGATGTCCTGCTGCGCCATCGCGTATTGCACGAGCATGAGCAACGAGCGCAATGTCCCCTGCGGCACTACGACCTCGCCGACGTGGTCGCTGCCTGCTGCAAGGCGCGGGAAATCGTCCGCCGGCAAGGTTTGCAACGTGAAGCGGCTGCGTCCGGATTTCAGTTGCAGGCGGTTGGCGCTGCTTTCGAGCGACACCTTCGCTTCGGTAGGCAGGGCACGCAGGATGTCCTGCAGCTTTCGCGCCGAAGTGGTGATCGCGGTCGCGGTCGGCTGCGAGCCGAACGATGCCTTGCAGCAGACCTGGATCTCCAGGTCGGTGGCCAACAACGTCAAGCCATCGTTGTTCTGGTCGAGCAGGACGTTCGACAGGATCGGCAGCGTATGACGCCGTTCCACGATCCCACTGACCGTCTGCAGCGGCGACAGCAGTTCGTCACGCGAGCATTCCAACAGCTTCATTGGTTATCCAATGTGGTGGTAGTAGTAGGCGGCAGTGAAACTGCGGGAAAACGAGCCAAGGCGATCAATGCAGACGACAAAACAGATATGGGGGGGAGGGGACAGGATTTGTATGGAGTGTGCATGAATTGTGAATGAATTTGCCGAATCCGCGCGCAGGCCTGCTTATCCACATTTCGTACCGGAAAGCGCATCGTCAGTTTCTCAGCACCTGCAGCAACGAATTAAAGTCGCGCGTGATGTCGGAATTGGTGCCACGCAGCTCCTTCACCTTGCGGCACGCGTGCAGTACGGTGGTGTGATCACGGCCGCCGAACGCGTCGCCGATGTCCGGCAGGCTCAAGGGCGTGAGCTCCTTTGCCAGCGCCATCGCGATCTGGCGCGGACGTGCGATCGTACGGCTGCGCTTCTTCGAGTACATCTCCGAGACCTTGATCTTGTAGTACTCGGCGACGGTGCGCTGGATGTTGTCGATGGTTACCTGCCGGCTCTGCACGGCGATCAGGTCGCGCAGGGCTTCCTTGCACGTATCGACGCCGAGGTGCTGGCCCGAGAATCGGCAGAATGCGAGCACGCGCTTGAGCGCGCCCTCGAGCTCGCGCACGTTGGACTGCACCTGCTGCGCGATGAAGAAGGCAACGGGCTGATCGAGGCCCGCGCCTTCGAGCTCGGCCTTCTTCAGCAGGATCGCGACACGCATCTCAAGGTCCGGCGGCTCGACCGCGACCGTGAGGCCCCAGCCAAAGCGGGTCTTGAGGCGGTCCTCCATGCCCGTGATTTCCTTCGGGAACGAATCGCACGTGATCACGATCTGGCGGCGCGACTCGAGCAGAGCGTTGAAGGTGTAGAAGAACTCTTCCTGCGTTCGATCCTTGTCGGCGAAGAACTGGATGTCGTCGATGAGGAGCAGATCGAGCGACTGGTAGTAACGCTTGAACTGATCGAACGAACGATGCTGCACGGCGCGCACCAGGTCGGAGACGTACTGCTCGGCGTGCAGGTAGCGAATCTTGGCGTTCGTGGTGCGCTCACGCAGGAGGTTGCCGATCGCATGTAAGAGGTGCGTCTTGCCGAGCCCTACGCCGCCGTAGATGAACAGGGGATTGTACGAGCTGCCGGGGCTGTCGGCGACCTGAATGGCAGCGGCGCGCGCAAGCTGGTTCGCTCGCCCGGTGACGAACGTCTCGAAGGTGTAGGCCGGATTGAGCCGGGAAGGATCGGCAATGGGCTGCGGACGCACCGCTGCTGCGTCGACCCGGGGAGCGTTGCCGACGGCATGATCGTGCACGGCGTTGTTCTGCCGCGGCAGCAACTCGATCGCGATGTTCATGGGCGTATCGAAGTGCTCGTCGGCGAGGTGTTGCACGCGTGCGAGGTAGGTGTCCTTGATCCAGCGCAGCGCGAGCCGGTTCGGGACTTCGAGCAGCACGATATTGTCGTTGCGGCTGCACCGGATCGGTTTGATCCAGGCGGTGAATTCCTGCGGAGTCAGTTCGCGCTGAAAATATTCGAGGCAGGAACGCCAGAAGCTGCTCATGGGGGATAGGGACAGTCTCGTGGAAGGCACGGCTCTGGTGGCCGATTGATTGGCGTACGGCTTCGCATTTTACCGCCTTTCATCGACGCTTATCCACAATCGGCGAGCGCCTGCGATGCGCTGGGCCGCATGGCGCGGGCAACCTTTCACGATTGACAGTGCTGCGACGTGGAATGTCTAATACAAAGCTTTTTCGAGTCTTCCGGAGTGACGGCAAATGAAACGCACCTACCAGCCTTCCAAGACACGCCGAAGCCGTACGCATGGATTTCGCGCTCGCTTGAAGACGCGTGGTGGGCGTGCGGTTCTGCGGGCACGGCGAGCCAAGGGTCGCGCGCGCCTCGCTGTGTGAGCTCCAGGCTGCGCCTGCCTCGTGCAGCGCGCATTCGCGATGAGATCAGCCTGCGGCCATTGCAGCGAGCCGGGCGGGCGCGAGGACACTGGTTCGTCGCGGCAGCCATGGCAAACGGCCTCGGCGAGTCGCGTCTTGCAGTGCGCGTCGCCAAGAAGGTCATGAAAAGCGCCGTGGCACGCAACAGGATACGCCGCTGCGTACGGGAAGTATTTCGCCAGCGGCGCGCGGCGTTCGTCCCGAGCGATTTTCTCGTTTCCCTGGTTCAGCCCTATCGCAGCCGATCGCTGCAGGCTGCACGACAGGAGCTCGAGCGGTTGTTGGCGCAGGCGGCACGGCGATGAGCAGGCTCATTGTGGCGTTGATCCAGGCGTATCGATATGCGCTGAGTCCGCTGTTCGGGCCCTCGTGCCGTTTTCATCCTTCGTGCTCGGAGTATGCGCTCGAGGCCGTCTCGCGCCATGGGTCGCTGCGCGGCGTTTGGCTCGCGCTCAAGCGCGTGCTCCGATGCAATCCCTGGCACTGCGGCGGACACGATCCGGTGCCCTGAACAGAAGACGACATGGATACCCAACGCCTGATTCTCGCGATGATTTTCTTTTTCTCGTTGTTCATGCTGTTCGAAGCATGGCAGCGGGACACGCGTGGTCCGAGCCTGCCCGCCACAGCCGAGAAGAAAGCGCCCGACTCCCCGCAAGCACCGCCTGCCACGACGCCGGCTCCGACCACCAAGCTCGAGCCGCCCACCACCGCGGCCATCACGGCACCGCAGCTTCCCAAGCAGACCAGCGGCGAGGTCGTTCGCGTCGAAACCGATGTCTTCAGCATCGAGATCGATAGCGTCGGCGCGACGATCACGCGGGCGGAACTGAAGCAGCATCGCGGGACGGTCGATACGAGCAAGAACTTCGTGCTGCTCGAACGCGAGCCCGGTCGTATCTATGTGGCCCAGTCCGGGCTGATCGGCGAGGGGCTCCCCAATCACAATACGCGCTTCGTCGCTTCCGCCAAGGAATACAAACTCGGCGAGGGGCAGAAACGTCTGGAAGTGCGCTTCGAGGCCCAAGGCGAAGAGGGCGCCAAGGTGGCCAAGGTGTTCGTCTTCGAGCGCGGCAACTACACGATCGGCGTACGGCAAGAAATTCAGAACACGACCGCCACCCCCTTGCAGCCGTATGCGTATTACCAGGTCGCGCGCGACGGGAATCCGCCCGAGGGCGATTCGATGATGATGCCGACCTACACGGGGGTCGCCGTCTATACGGACACGGAGAAGTTTCAGAAAGTCGCCTTCGATGACATCGAGAAAGGCAAGACGTCCCATACCCACACCGCCGCCGACGGCTGGATCGGACTGGTACAGCATTATTTCGTGACCGCCTGGATTCCGCCCGAGAACGTCTCGCGCGAGTTCTTCACCCGGCGTCTCGGCGACAATCTCTATTCGGCGGGCGTGATCCTGCCGTTGAGCCGGATCGAGCCCGGCGCCTCGGCCACGCAGCAGGTCACGCTGTATGCGGGCCCGCAGGATCAGGACAAGCTCGCCACCATCGCCCCCGGGCTCGACCTCACCGTCGACTACGGCTGGCTGACGGTCATCGCGGCGCCGCTGTTCTGGGTGCTCAAGACCTTGCACCGCTGGGTCGGAAACTGGGGCGTGGCGATCATCCTGCTTACGGTTCTGATCAAGCTCCTGTTCTATCCCTTGTCGGCGGCGAGCTACAAGTCGATGGCGCGCATGCGCGTGCTGGCGCCGAAGATGCAGCGGCTGAAGGAGCAATACGGCGACGATCGTCAACGCATGCAGCAGGCGATGATGGAACTGTACAAGACCGAGAAGATCAATCCGCTGGGCGGCTGTCTGCCCATCCTGGTCCAGATCCCGGTGTTCATCTCCCTTTACTGGGTGCTGCTCGCGAGCTTCGAGCTGCGCCAGGCGCCGTTCATGCTCTGGATCAAGGATCTGGCCGCTCCCGATCCGTACTTCATCCTGCCGGTGCTGATGGGCGCGACCATGATCATTCAAACCCGCCTCAACCCCGAGCCGCCGGACCCGGTGCAGGCCAAGATCATGAAGATCATGCCAATCGCGTTCAGCGTGTTCTTCTTCTTCTTCCCCGCCGGGCTGGTGCTCTACTGGCTGGTCAACAACATCCTGTCGATCGCGCAGCAATGGCACATCACCCGGAGCATGGAGCAGCACGCGGCACCGGCCCATGGGCGCCGATGACACGATCGCCGCAGTAGCAACACCCGCAGGCCGGGGCGCGATCGGGGTGGTGCGCGTGTCTGGACCGGCTGTCCCGGCGATCGCCGCCGGCATCGTCGGCTCGGCGTTGCGGCCTCGCACAGCGCACCTGGCGGACTTTCGGGACGGCACGGGTGCGGCCCTCGATCGCGGCCTCGCGCTCTACTTCCCCGCTCCGGCCTCGTACACCGGCGACGACGTGCTCGAGCTGCAAGGCCACGGCGGCCCGGTCGTACTTTCGCTCGTGCTCGAGCGCTGCCTCGAGCTCGGCGCCCGCCTGGCCGAGCCTGGCGAGTTCACGCGGCGCGCATTCCTGAACGACAAGATCGACCTCGCGCAGGCCGAGGCGGTCGCCGATCTGATCGATGCCGCCACGGCCCGGGCGGCCCTTAGCGCGGTCCGGTCGCTCTCCGGAGAGCTGTCGGAGCGCGTTGCTGCATTGCAGCAAGCGCTGCTCGAAATACGCGTGGCATTCGAAGCGAGTTTCGATTTCCCCGAGGAAGAGCTCAACCTGCTGAGCGAGATGGGTGCGGTTGGACGGCTTGCGGCATTGCGGCAGGAATTTGCCAGGATTGTGCGCGCGGCGCAGCAAGGCAGCCTGTTGCGGGACGGGGTGACGGTTGCGTTGATCGGCCCGCCGAACGTCGGTAAATCCAGCATAATCAATCGATTATCTGGAGAGGAAGTAGCCATTGTCACGCCCGTGCCCGGTACCACGCGGGACCTGTTGCGGGCCACCATCGCGTTGGACGGCATTCCGGTGCACTTGGTCGATACGGCCGGATTGCGCACCACAGAAGATCCCGTCGAGAAAATCGGCGTGGAACGCGCCCGTGCCGCGGCGCGTCAGGCGGACCTTGTGCTGCGCATCATGGATGGCACGGCGGAGTCTCCAATGACTACGGACAGTGGAGAACAAACGAACGGGCAGCTGATTCATGTGCACAACAAGATTGATTTGGCCCAGGTCGACTCGCGAGCGGAAACCGTTGCGGGCGAGGAACACGTCTGGATTTCGGCCAAGCTCGGGTCGGGAATCGAGCTGCTGAAAGCGGTCATCGTCCGGGCCGCGGGTGCCGAGGCGCTCGCAGAAGGAACCTTCATCGCGCGGCAACGTCATCTCGAGGCGCTAGGCACGGCGGGCGCGCACGTAGCGCAGGCCGAAGCGAGACTGGACATCCCCGAATTCGCGGCCGAGGAGTTGCGCTTGGCGCAGACGGCCTTATCCCGGATCACGGGCGAGCAGGTGGCGGACGACCTCCTGGGCGAGATCTTTTCCCGCTTCTGCATCGGGAAATAAGAGGGATTCCCAAGAAGCGACTCTTCGAGTTCGACCTGGCGCCCGGCGAGGGAGCTGGTGCGCGAAGGTGAGCCCGATTGCTGGTCCGGCTCGGCCATCAGCCGGCGATGTTTCACGTGAAACCATGCACCGTACGCCACCGTTTCTGTTTCACGTGAAACGTCCGATTGAAACGCCGCTCGTTTATCATTGCGTCACATCAGAGAGCGGGCACCATGGATTTCAACAGGCAGTTCGACGTGATTGTCGTCGGCGGGGGGCACGCAGGAACCGAGGCCGCGCTCGCGTCTGCCCGCATGGGCTGCGCGACGCTGCTCCTCACGCATAATCTGGACACCCTCGGACAAATGTCCTGCAACCCGTCGATCGGCGGGATCGGGAAGGGGCATCTGGTCAAGGAGATCGACGCCCTCGGAGGCGCCATGGCAGCGGCCGCCGACGAGGCCGGAATCCAGTTCCGCATCCTGAATGCGAGCAAAGGACCGGCGGTGCGTGCAACGCGTGCCCAAGCCGATCGTGTGCTTTACCGTCGCGCGATACGCGGCCGGCTGGAGAATCAGCCGGAACTCTCGCTGTTTCAGCAATCGGTCGACGACCTCGTTCTCGACGGCGATCGCGTGGCCGGCGTCATCACGCAATTGGGCATCCGCTTTTCGGCGCCAACCGTCGTGCTTACCGCCGGTACCTTCCTGGCCGGCCGCGTCCACGTCGGCCTGGAAAACTACGCCGCGGGCCGGGCAGGCGACCCCGCGGCCGTGCGCTTGTCCGAGCGCCTGCGCGAGCTGAACCTACCGGTCGGCCGCCTCAAGACCGGCACGCCGCCCCGCATCGACGGGCGCAGCATCGACTTCTCGGTCATGCAGCGCCAGCCCGGCGACGAACCGACGCCGGTGTTCTCGTTCCTGGGTCGTCGCGAACAGCACCCCGAGCAGCGGCCCTGCTGGACCACTTCCACCAACGAGGCGACGCACCACATCATCCGCAGCGGCCTGGATCGCTCGCCGATGTTCACCGGCGTAATCCAGGGCGTGGGACCGCGCTATTGCCCGTCCATCGAGGACAAGGTGGTGCGCTTTGCCGACAAGGCTTCGCATCAGATTTTCCTCGAGCCCGAGGGTTTGAGCACGCACGAGTACTATCCGAACGGGATCTCCACGAGCCTCCCGTTCGATGTGCAGATCGCCGCGGTGCGCACTATCCGCGGGCTGGAGAACGCACATATCCTGCGGCCCGGCTACGCCATCGAGTACGATTATTTCGATCCGCGCGCGCTCAAGTCGACGCTGGAATCGAAAGCGATTCAGGGCCTGTTCTTCGCCGGCCAGATCAATGGGACGACCGGCTACGAGGAAGCGGCTGCGCAAGGGCTGCTCGCCGGCATCAACGCTGGCCGTCGTGTCCGTGGCGAAGAAGACTGGTGCCCGCGGCGCAACGAGGCGTATCTCGGCGTGCTGGTGGACGACCTGATCACCCGTGGCGTCAGCGAACCCTATCGAATGTTCACCAGCCGGGCGGAATTTCGCCTGAGCTTGCGCGAAGACAATGCGGATTTGCGCCTGACGGAAACGGGCCGGCAGCTGGGCGTGGTCGACAATCATCGGTGGGATTGCTTTCAGCGCAAGCGCGCGGCCATCGACAGCGAGCTCGAACGCTTGCGCGCAAGCCGCCTCGATGCGCGCGCGCTGGCGGCCGAGCAGCAGGCCCGGTTATTCCCGGAAGGGCCCGCGCGAGACCTTCTCCTGAGCGATCTCCTCAAGCGACCAGGCGTTAAATATCGAGATGTGGTGGATGCTGCGAAGCTCGAGGGAGTGGCCGATCCGGCGGTCGCCGAGCAGGTCGAAGTCCAGGTCAAGTACAGCGGCTACATCGAGCGCCAGCGTGAGCAGGTGGCGCGCAACGAGCGCTACGAGTCGTGGCGCCTGCCGCCGGACATCGACTACCTGGCGGTTAGCGGGCTTTCCAACGAAGTGCGCCAGCAGCTCGCGCGCCAGCGCCCGGAGACCCTCGGGCAGGCGGCCCGCATTTCAGGGGTAACCCCGGCTGCGATTTCCCTGCTGCTCGTGCATTTGAAGCGAATGGCCTCGCCCGCGCGGCAAAGCGCCTGATGAGCGCCGAGACGCTAGCGAGCGGTGTTACCCAGTTGGGCATCGAGTTGCCGGACGGCGCCGCCCAGACGCTCCTTGCCTATCTGGAACTGATCACGAAGTGGAACCAGGTCTACAACCTGACAGCCATCCGCGATCCGCAGCGCACGGTGGTCGAGCACGTGCTCGATAGCCTGGCGATCATGCCGCATGTGGTGGCACCGCGCGTGCTCGATGTGGGCACCGGCGCCGGTTTGCCGGGCGTACCTTTGGCCATTGCCCGGCCCGCATGGCGGATCGTCCTGCTCGACAGCAGCCACAAGCGCTGCAGTTTTTTGCAGCAGGCGGCGATCGAGCTGCGACTGAACAATGTCGAGGTGGCATGCGAGCGGGTCGAGTCGTATCGGCCGGCCGAGCCTTTCACGAGCGTCGTCTCGCGCGCTTTCTCCGATACCGCCCACTTCGCGCGTGTCGCCTTGCCGCTCGTTGCGCAGGGCGGGACGATGCTCGCCATGAAAGGTCTCTATCCCCATGAGGAGCTGGCGCAGCTTGCGCCCGAGGTTGCGCTCAAAGAGGTCGTCGCCCTCGCCGTTCCAGGGCTCGACGCACAGCGTCATCTAGTCGTCATGACAAAAGCATAATGGCTGCGCGCGTTCTCGCGGTGGTGAACCAGAAGGGCGGTGTGGGCAAGACCACCACGACCGTCAACCTCGCCGCCAGTCTTGCCGCAGCCAAACGTCGCGTACTGCTGGTCGATCTCGATCCGCAGGGCAATGCCACCATGGGTAGCGGCATCGACAAGCGCAAGATCGCACCGACCGTCTATGCCATACTCATCGAACAATGCCGCGCGGGCGACGCCATCCTGCGCTCCGCGCAGGGCGGCTACGATCTCATCTCGGCCAATCGCGAGCTGGCCGGCGCCGAGGTCGAGCTGGTGGCCATGGGGCAGCGGGAGACGCGCCTGCGAGACGCGTTGCGCGAGTGCGTCGAGCGCTACGACTTCGTCCTGCTCGATTGCCCGCCGGCTCTGAACCTGCTCACCGTCAACGCCCTGGTCGCGGCCGACGCGGTCATGATTCCCATGCAATGCGAATACTACGCGCTCGAAGGGCTGAGCGATCTGGTGGAGACGATCAAGCGGGTGCGCGAGCATCTCAACCCGAGGCTCGAAATCGACGGCCTGCTGCGCACCATGTACGACCCGCGCAACACGCTCGCCCAGCAGGTCTCGAAGGACCTGATGAGCCATTTCGGCGACAAGGTGTATCGCACGATCGTACCGCGCAACGTGCGCCTCGCCGAGGCGCCCAGCTATGGCGTGCCGGTGCTGGGCCTGGATCGCAAATCGAAGGGCGCGCTGGCTTACCTGGCGCTCGCGGGCGAGATGCTCGCCCGTGCCGAGCGCGCCGAGGAGGCGGGTTGATGGCGAAGATGCGGGGTCTGGGCCGCGGGCTCGATGCATTGCTCAATGCCGGGGGCGAGTCGGCGCCGGTCATGGAAGCGCCACGCGAGCTGGCGCTCGATGCGCTGGCGCCGGGGCGCTTCCAGCCGCGCGTGCACATGGACCAGTCGGCGCTGGAGGAACTGGCCGAATCGATCCGCTCGCAAGGCGTCATTCAGCCGATCGTGGTTCGGCCTGCGGGCGAGGGTCGCTTCGAGATCCTGGCCGGCGAGCGGCGCTGGCGCGCGGCCGGCATCGCAGGGCTGGCGCGCGTGCCGGTGGTGGTGCGCAACGTTCCCGATCGCGCCGCGATGGCGATGGCGCTGATCGAGAACATTCAGCGCGAGGACCTCAATCCGCTGGAGCAGGCGGGCGGACTGAAACGACTGGTGGACGAGTTCGGGCTCACGCACGACGAAGCGGCCCGGGCAATCGGCTCGTCGCGCAGCCAGGCGACCAATCTGCTGCGGTTGCTCTCGCTTGCCGCGAGCGTGCAGGCGCTGCTGCGCGAGGGCCGCATCGACATGGGTCATGCGCGCGCGCTGTTGGCGCTTGAAGGCGCGCGGCAAGTCGAGATCGCCAATCGCGTAGCCGTCAGCGGGCTTTCGGTGCGACAGACCGAGCAGCTCGTGCGCTCGGCGCTCGCGGCGCCCGCGGGCGTGAAGCGGCCGCGCCGCAATCGCGATCTCGAATCGCTCGAGCAGGAGCTGTCCGATCGGCTCGGCACGACCGTGGCCATTCGCCCGGGGCGCAAAGGTTCGGGCCAGCTGATCGTGCGCTACGGCAGCCTCGAGCATCTGGATGCACTGCTCGAAAGGCTGCGTAGCTGATTGCCGGCAGTCAAATTGACTCTGCGCGGCCTGCACAATTAGAATCCACAGGTTTTTCAGGATGTCCGTGTTGGGGCGTCTGGGAAACCGACCGATGCGAGCTGCGGCTTGCTGGCAGCTCCTGGCTACGGCAATCAGCGCGGCGGTCGCGGGTTTGTTGGGGGGCATGCACGCGGCCATTTCGGCCGCGCTGGGCGGAGCGCTGATCACCGTCGCGAACATCGCCTACGCGTGCACTGTGAGTCTGAGTGCGCCGCGCACCGCGGGCGCGACGATTCGAACGTTGTTTCGCGCAGAAGCCGTAAAGGTCGCGCTTGTCGTGTTCGGACTATGGCTGGTGTTCACCGGATACGGCGAGGTCGTGGCCTTGCCCCTGGTCTGTACATTGATCGTCACCGTGCTGCTGTGGCCGGTGGCGCTGCTCTATAGGGACTGATCGCGTTCAAATGGCTGCTGGCACCGAATTCTCCGCGACCGGTTACATCTCGCACCACCTCACGCACCTCAAAGGCACGCTCTTCGGCGGTGCGGTGCACCTCGACACGATCATCACCTCGTTCATCCTCGGCGTCGTGGGGCTGTGGTTGATGCATACGGCGGCCCGCCGGGCCACCGCGGGCGTCCCGGGGAAGTGGCAGGCCGCGGTCGAGCTGCTGGTGGATTTCGTCGACGACCAGGTGAAAAGCGTCTTTCCCGGCAATCGAAGCATGGTCGGTCCGCTCGCGCTCACGGTATTCGTCTGGGTCGTGCTGATGAACGCGATGGATATCCTGCCGGTCGATGTGCTGGCACTGGGGACGAGCCCAATTGCGCACGAGTGGCGGTTCGTGCCCACGGCGGATGTCAACACCACATTCGCCCTGGCGCTTTCGGTATTCGGCCTGATGATCTTCTACAACATCAAGGTCAAGGGCTTGGGGGGCTGGCTGCATGAGCTGTTCTGCGCGCCCTTTGGTTCCAACCCGGTGCTGTGGCCCTTCAACCTCGCGTTCCAGTTCGTCGAGTACGTATCCAAGCCGCTGTCGCACAGCCTGCGGTTGTACGGAAACATGTACGCCGGCGAGCTTATCTTTCTGCTGCTGTGGACGTGGGCGGCCTCGGGTGTCGTCGGCGCTTTCTTCGGCGCGCTGCTGGGCTTGGGCTGGGCGATCTTCCACATCCTGATCGTCATACTCCAGGCCTTCATCTTCATGATGCTCACGGCGGTCTACATTGCCATGGCGCACGAGCATCACTGAACGCGCTTTCACATCACCATCCGTCAGACTAAAAGGGGAAGACATGGACAAGCTGCAACTCCTCGCGACCATCCAGGCCTATACCAGCGTGGGCATCGGTCTCATGATCGGCCTGGGCGCGGCCGGCGCATGCATCGGCGTGGGTATCATGTGCAGCCGCTTTCTGGAGGGTGCAGCCCGGCAGCCGGAGCTGATGCCGCAACTGCAGGCCAAGGTGTTCCTGCTGCTCGGCCTGATCGACGCGTCGTTCATCATCGGCGTCGGCCTGGCGCTGTGGTTCGCCACGGGCAACCCGCTGCTTGCCGTCATCCAGTAATCGCACACGAACGGCCGTAGCCGAGGACTTGTCATGAACATCAACGTGACGCAGCTCCTTTCACAGGTCGTGATGTTCGCGGCCTTTGTCTGGTTCTGCGCCCGGTTCATCTGGCCGCCGCTCATGCGGGCGATCGAGAACCGGCAGAAACAGGTTGCCGAGGGCCTGGCCGCAGCCGAGAAGGGTCGCCAGTCGCTGGAGATATCCGCACGCCAGGCCGAGCAAGCGGTCGCCGAAGCACGCTCGCGGGCGGCCGAGATCGTCGGCCAGGCCGAGCGGCGGGCGGCGCAGGTTGTGGAGGAAGCCCGGGGCGCAGCCAAGGAAGAAGGCAACCGCGAAAAAGCGGCGGCCAAGGCCGAGATTGCGCAGGAGTACACGCGGGCGCGCGAACAGTTGCGCGAACACGTGGCCGCGCTGGCGGTCGCAGGCGCGGAGAAGATTCTGCGGCGCGAGGTCGATGCCAGAACGCACGGCGATCTGCTCGCCGACATTCAGCAGCAGCTGTAGTTTCGACACGGGGCACACGATTGGAGCTGCAGCAGCGAATCCCGGACTCAGGACACTAGTCGATGGCCGAACCGAGCACGATCGCACGACCCTATGCCGAAGCGGTGTACCGCCTCGCGGATTCGGCCGGGAAGCTGGGCGCATGGTCCGACATGCTGGCCAACCTTTCGAAAGTGGCGGCCGATCCCGCGGTCGCAGCGGCCCTGAAGGATCCGAACCTGTCCGCCCCGAAGGCCGCCGGCATGCTGATCGGCATTCTGAGCGGCCAGTTGAGCGGCGAGGCCGAAAACCTGGTACGGGTGCTGGCCGACAACCGCAGGCTCGACGTACTGACGGAAATTGCGAGCCAGTTCGACCGGCTCAAGAACGAACGCGAAGGCGTGGTCGAGGCCGAGATCGTCTCCGCCACGCCCCTGGAGAACGGCCAGCTCGAGGCGCTCGTGTCCCGGCTCGAAGCGCGCACCGGCAAGCGCGTGAAGCCGCGTGTCAGCGTCGACCGGGATCTCATTTCCGGCGTGCGGGTGCTGATCGGGGACAAAGTGATCGATGGATCGGTTCGAGCGCAACTGCACGCGCTCGCAGCCGCTCTCAAACAATAGGAGTCGTCATGCAGCTCAACCCATCCGAGATTTCGGAGCTCATCAAGAGCCGCATCCAGAACCTGGACGCCGCTGCCCAGATGCGCACGCAGGGCAGCGTGGTCTCGGTGACCGACGGCATCTGCCGCATCCACGGATTGTCGGACGTGATGCAGGGCGAGATGCTGGAATTCCCGCAGAACACTTTCGGCCTGGCGCTCAATCTCGAGCGCGATTCGGTGGGCGCGGTGATTCTGGGCGAATACGAGCACATCACCGAGGGCGATGCGGTCAAGTGCACCAGCCGCATCCTGGAAGTGCCGGTCGGGCCCGAGCTGCTCGGGCGGGTGGTGAATTCGCTCGGACAGCCGATCGACGGCAAGGGCCCGATCGAGGCCAAGCTCACCGACGTGATCGAGAAGGTGGCCCCGGGCGTGATCGCGCGCCAGTCGGTGTCGCAGCCGGTGCAGACGGGCTTGAAAGCGATCGACGCCATGGTGCCGATCGGTCGCGGCCAGCGCGAGCTCATCATCGGCGACCGCCAGACCGGCAAGACTGCGGTCGCGATCGACACGATCATCAACCAGAAGGGCAAGGACCTCATCTGCGTATACGTCGCGATCGGTCAGAAGGCCTCGACCATTGTCAGCGTCTTGCGCAAGCTCGAAGAGCACGGCGCGATGGCGTACACCATCATCGTGGCCGCGTCGGCATCCGAATCCGCGGCCATGCAGTACATCGCCCCGTATTCGGGCTGCACCATGGGCGAATACTTCCGCGACCGCGGTCAGGACGCGCTCATCATCTACGATGACTTGACCAAGCAGGCGTGGGCGTACCGGCAGATCTCGCTGCTGCTGCGCCGCCCGCCGGGCCGTGAGGCTTATCCCGGCGACGTGTTCTACCTGCACTCGCGCCTGCTCGAACGCGCCGCGCGGGTGAATCCGGAGTACGTCGAGAAGTTCACCAAGGGCGAGGTGAAGGGCAAGACCGGATCGCTGACCGCGCTTCCGATCATCGAGACGCAAGCGGGCGACGTGACCGCGTTCGTTCCGACCAACGTGATCTCGATCACCGACGGCCAGATCTTCCTGGAAAGCGACCTGTTCAACGCCGGCATCCGGCCTGCCATCAACGCGGGTATCTCGGTGTCGCGCGTGGGCGGCGCGGCGCAAAGCCGCATCATGAAGCGACGCGATACCGGCGGCGGCGTGCGGCTGGCGCTCGCACAGTACCGTGAGCTCGCCGCGTTTGCGCAGTTCGCCTCCGACCTGGACGAGACCACACGCAAGCAGCTCGAGCGCGGCCGCATGGTGACCGAGCTCATGAAGCAGCTGCAGTACCAGCCGCTGCAGGTATGGGAAATGGCGCTCACCCTGTTCGCGGTCAACAACGGTTATTTCGACGACGTGGAAGTGCGCGATGCGCTCTCCGCCGAGCGCTCGATGCGCGAATACCTCAAGAGCAAGTACGCCGACCTCGTCAACCGCATGGAAGACAAGAAGGATCTCTCGGCGGACGACGAAAAGGCGCTGCACGAGGCGATCAAGGACTGGAAGGCGAACGAGACGCTATGAGGTCCCGCTTTACTGAATGCGCAACCGCGTGCGCTCGAAGGTGAGCTAAATGCCGGGAACCAAAGAAATCCGGATGAAGATCCGGAGCGTGCAGAACACGCGCAAGATCACCAAGGCGATGGAAATGGTGGCGGCATCGAAGATGCGCAAGGCGCAGGAGCGCATGCGCGCCGCGCGTCCCTACGCCGAGAAAATCCGCAACGTCGCCGCGCACATCAGTTACGCCAATCCGGAATATCGCCACCCCTTTCTGGTCTCGCGCGATACGGTCAAGCGCGTGGGCATCATCGTCATCAGCACCGACAAGGGGCTGTGCGGCGCGCTCAACACCAACGTGCTGCGGCTGGTGCTCGCCAGGTACAAGGAGTGGCAGGCCGAAGGCGAGGAGATCGACGCCTGCTGCATCGGCAACAAGGGCTTGGGGTTCATGCAGCGCCTGGGCGCCAACGTCATCTCGCAGGTGACCGGCCTGGGCGACCGGCCCCAGCTCGAAGCGTTGATCGGCGCGGTGAAGATCATGCTCGACGGCTATTCGAGCGACCGGTTCGACCGCGTGCTGCTGTTCTATACCAGCTTCATCAACACGATGAAGCAGGAGCCGGTCATGGAGCAGCTGCTGCCCCTGTCCGGCGAGCGGCTGGGCGCGCCCGAAAGCGCGTGGGACTACATCTACGAGCCCGATGCACGGGTCGTGCTGGAGCAGGTGCTGACGCGCTATATCGAGGCGATCATCTACCAGACGGTGGCCGAGAACATGGCCTCCGAGCAATCGGCGCGCATGGTCGCGATGAAATCCGCCTCGGACAATGCAGCGACACTCATCGACGAGCTGACCCTCATCTACAACAAGAATCGCCAGGCAGCCATCACCAAGGAAATCGCCGAGATCGTGGGCGGCGCCGCCGCAGTATAGCCCGGACGTTTCACCGGGCCGGCCCGAATCGTAACCAATGCTTAGAGTAATGACGTGATTGAGCCAGTAGCCGCCCAGTTCGATTTGAACGTAGGCCTGCGCGGGCGCTGGCGGCCGATTTGCGGCCATTTTGTGCATGTCCGTCTTGCCAATAGTCTGGCTATTGGCTGCGACGGCCGAGCCCAAACTGGCTCGCAACTCGACTCGCCATCATCCCGTGCCCCGATGAAACATCCGGGCTAGCGCGGCACGTGAACCTCTTATTCAGCAGGCAGACACCATGAGTACAGGAACCATCGTTCAAACCATCGGCGCGGTGATCGATATCGCATTTCCGCGCGAGGGCATGCCCAGAATCTACGACGCGCTCGTGCTGGAAGACACCGGCGACAACCCGTTCGCGGAGAAAGGGCTGACCTTCGAGGTCGAGCAGCAGCTGGGCGACGGCATCGTGCGTTGCATCGCGCTGGGCTCCTCCGACGGGCTGCGCCGCGGCATGGCGGTGCGCAGCACCGGCGCGCCGATATCGGTTCCGGTCGGCGCCGGAGTGCTCGGGCGCGTGATGGACGTGCTTGGGCGCCCGATCGACGAACGCGGTCCCATTCAGTCGGACGAGCGCCGGGCGATCCACCAGCCCGCGCCCAAGTTCGACGAGCTGTCGCCCTCGGTCGACCTGCTCGAAACCGGCATCAAGGTGATCGACCTGATCTGCCCCTTCGCCAAGGGTGGCAAGATCGGCTTGTTCGGCGGCGCCGGCGTGGGCAAGACCGTCAACATGCTCGAGCTCATCAACAACATCGCCAAGGAGCACTCGGGGCTGTCGGTATTCGCCGGCGTGGGCGAGCGCACCCGCGAAGGCAACGACTTCTACCACGAAATGTCGGAAGCCAAGGTGATCGTGCAGGAGGACCTGAGCCAGTCGAAGGTGGCCATGGTGTTCGGGCAGATGAACGAGCCGCCCGGCAACCGCCTGCGCGTGGGCCTCACGGGACTGACGATGGCCGAGAGTTTCCGCGACGAGGGCCGGGACATCCTGTTCTTCGTCGACAACATCTATCGCTACACGCTGGCCGGAACCGAAGTGTCGGCGCTGCTCGGGCGCATGCCCTCGGCGGTGGGCTATCAGCCGACGCTGGCCGAGGAGATGGGACGGCTGCAGGAGCGCATCACCTCCACCAAGGTCGGTTCGATCACCTCCATCCAGGCGGTGTACGTGCCTGCGGACGATCTCACCGACCCGTCGCCGGCCACGACCTTCGGCCACCTGGACGCTACCGTAGTGTTGTCGCGCGATATCGCTGCGCTCGGTATCTATCCGGCGGTGGATCCGCTCGACTCGACCTCGCGCCAGATCGACCCGAACGTCGTCGGCGAAGAGCACTACAGCACCACGCGCGCGGTGCAGGCGACGCTGCAACGCTACAAGGAGCTGCGCGACATCATCGCCATCCTGGGGATGGACGAGCTTTCCCCGGAAGACAAGCTGGCCGTGTCGCGCGCCCGCAAGATCCAGCGCTTTCTGTCGCAGCCGTTCCACGTGGCCGAGGTGTTCACCGGCTCGCCGGGGAAATACGTATCGCTCAAGGACACGATCCGCGGCTTCAATATGATCGTCAACGGCGAGTGCGATGCGCTGCCGGAGCAGGCCTTCTACATGGTCGGCACCATCGAGGAAGCGTTCGAGAAGGCGAAGTCGCTGCAATAGCGGCGGACCCGGACCTCGAGCCAAGCGCAAGGAATCGTTATGGCCGCCACCATGCAGGTCGATGTTGTCAGCGCCGAGCACGCGATCTTCTCGGGACAGGCGGAGTTCGTCGTTCTGCCCGGCGAGGTCGGCGAGCTCGGTGTCTATCCGCGGCATACGCCGCTCATCACCCGGATAAGACCCGGGACGGTGCGCATCAAGGTATCGGGACAGGCTGACGAGGAGCTCATTTTCGTCGCCGGCGGAATCCTGGAAGTGCAGCCGAACATGGTGACCGTGCTGGCCGATACGGCGATACGCGGGCAGGACCTGGATGAGGCGAAAGCGCTGGAAGCGCAGCAGCGGGCCGAAGAAGCGCGACGCAATGCCCAGGGCGCGCAGGAGATCGCCACCGTCGAGAGCGAGCTCGCGATGGCGGCAGCGCAGCTGGCGGCCATCCGCAAGCTGCGCCAGAGAAAGTAGCCCGGCCGGCCTTCGCACGCCAGCGGCAAGGCAGCTGCGGCTGCCTTTTTCGTTCGCCCGCGCGGCGTCATCGCATTTGCCGTGCGAAAACCATCGCACCTCGCCCGTGCGAATATCGGTACCATGCGACATGAGCGTGGCCGCGCACGGAGTACGGGCGGGCCGCTACCGCAATGCCGCTCCAGCTGCCTGCTATGCCTTGACCGCGATCTCCTGCCGTGGCGCAAACCGACCTCTTCGACCTGCTGATCATCGGCGGCGGCATCAACGGCGCCGGTATCGCGCGCGATGCGGCCGGCCGCGGGCTCAAGGTGGTGCTGTGCGAGCAGGACGATCTGGCCGCCGCAACCAGCTCGGCGAGCAGCAAGCTGATCCACGGCGGGCTGCGGTATCTGGAGCAGTACGAATTCCGCCTGGTGTCCGAGGCACTGGCCGAGCGCGAGCGGCTGCTCGGAATCGCGCAGCACCTGGTCACGCCGCTGACGTTCGTCCTGCCCTGGATGCCGGGCATGCGGCCGCGCTGGCTGTTGCGGCTCGGTTTGTGGCTGTACGACCATCTCGCCCGTCGAACCGTGTTGCCGTCATCTCAGGCGCTGCTGTTCGCCAATTCGCCGTTGGGTGCCGGCCTCAAATCCGGAATCGAGCGCGGTTTCTCCTACTCCGACTGCTGGGTCGATGATGCGCGCCTGGTGGTGTTGAATTGCGTGGATGCGGCGCGGCGCGGCGCGACCATCTGCACGCGCACCCGGGTGGTCGCGGCGGCGCGCGATGCGGGCCGCTGGCGCGTGGCGATCACCGGAGCGAACGGGCGTGGCGAGTATTGCGCCCGGGCCCTGGTCAACGCGTCCGGTCCGTGGGTTCGCAGCGTCCTGGCCGCGGTGTCGGGTGCGGAGCCCAAGCATCGCATCCGCCTCGTCAAGGGCAGCCATATCGTCACGCAACGGCTCTACGACGGCGACCACGCCTTCATCCTGCAAAACGACGATGGCCGTGTCATTCTGGTGATGCCGTACCGCGGACGGTATTCGCTGATCGGCACCACCGACATTCCCCATAGCGGCAAGCCCGAGGACGCGATCATTTCCGCGGAGGAAATCGCCTACCTGTGCGCCGCCGTGAACCGCTACTTCCGGCGCTCGATCGGTTCGTCGGACGTGCTTTGGAGCTTCAGCGGCGTGCGCCCCTTGTACGACGATGGCTCGGCCAATCCATCCGAAGTGACGCGCGACTACAAGCTGGTCGTGGACGAGCGCGACCGGGGCGCCCCGCTGCTCTCGATCTACGGCGGCAAGATTACGACCTACCGGCGCCTTGCCGAGCAAGCCCTGCATCGGCTGCGGCCCTGGTTCCCGCAGTTGGGTCCGGAGTGGACCGCGCACACCCCGCTGCCGGGTGGTGACTTCAAGGGAGGGCCGGCTGCAATGGCAGCGGCGCTCGCGCCCGGATATCCGGAGCTGCCGCGGGTGCTGCTGGAAGCCTTGGCATCCCGACACGGCATGGGCGCGCGCCAGGTGCTTGGCGATGCGCGCGCGCCGGCCGATCTCGGCGCGCATTTCGGCGAATCGCTCTACGCGCGCGAAGTCGATTACCTCGTGGCGTACGAATGGGCGCGCAGCGCCGACGATATCCTGTGGCGGCGAACTAAAGCGGGTCTGTCGCTGGACGATAATTCGCAGCAGGCGCTGACGCGCTATATGGCTGCGCGCGGCCGCACGCCCGAGCCTTCGGTGCGCGTGCCATAATTTGGAGTCGGTCCACCGCGGAAGAGGTCATGACTGCAGCGCTCAACGTCGTCGTTCTTGCGGCCGGAATGGGCAAGCGCATGCATTCGCGCTTGCCGAAGGTTCTGCATCGAATCGCCGAAAAGCCGCTGCTCGGGCACGTGCTGGATGCGGCTCGAGCATTGCGGCCCGCACCGGGCCGACTGTGCGTCGTTTATGGCCACGGCGGCGAGGCGGTGCGCGCAGCGTTCCACGCCTCCGATCTGTCGTTCGCGCGCCAGGAGCCGCAGCTCGGGACGGGCCACGCCGTGCAGCAGGCACTGCCGCACCTCGACGAATCGGCGCGCACCCTGGTGCTCTACGGCGATGTCCCGCTGGTGCGAACCGAAACGCTCGCCGCGCTGGTGGCGGCAAGCGGCGACGGCCTTGGCGTATTGACGGTCGTGCTCGACGACCCGAGCGGCTACGGTCGCATCGTGCGCGACGCTCGAGGATGCGTCACGGCGATCGTCGAGGAGAAGGATGCAAGCCCGGCCGACAAGGCGATCTGCGAGATCAATACCGGCATCATGCTGCTGCCGCAGGCAAAGCTGCGGGCCTGGCTTGGTGCGCTCACCAACGACAACGCGCAGCGCGAGTACTACCTCACCGACGTGGTACGGCTCGCGCTCCGTGACGGCGTGTCCGTGGTCGCCGTTGCCGCGCAAGCGCAGTGGGAGACGCTCGGCGTCAACAGCAAGGCGCAGCTCGCGCAGCTCGAACGCATCGCACAGCAGCGGATCGCGGATGCGCTGCTGGAGCAAGGCGTCACTCTGGCCGACCCTGCGCGCATCGACGTGCGCGGCACACTGACCGCCGGGCACGACGTGCGTATCGATGTCAATTGCATTTTCGAGGGCGACGTGCGCCTGGGCGACGACGTGACCATCGGCGCCAACTGCGTGCTGCGCGACGTGTCGGTTGCGGATGGCGCCGAGATCCTTCCCTTCTGCCATCTGGAAGGCGGCGACATCGGAGCGCGCTGCCGCATCGGGCCGTTCGCGCGCATGCGGCCGGGAACGCGCTTGGACGCAGAAGTGCACGTCGGCAACTTCGTCGAAGTGAAGGCATCCGAGATGGGCTACGGCGCCAAGGCGAACCATCTCGCGTATGTCGGCGACAGCGTGGTCGGGCGCAACGTCAACATCGGCGCCGGCACCATCACGTGCAACTACGACGGCGCGCACAAGCATCGGACCGTCATCGAAGACGATGTCCACATCGGCTCGGACGTGCAGCTGGTGGCCCCCGTGACGATCGGCCGCGGCGCTACCGTTGGTGCGGGCACGACGATCTGGCAGGATGTGCCTCCCGGCGGGCTCGCGCTCAATCGCAAGGAGCAGCTGCACCGGCCGCAGTGGAAGCGTCCGACCAAGTAAGGCGTTGAGAGCTGCGCGAGGGAGCCGCGCCGCCGCGCCGGCACGGACCTTGCCTCGAAGGCCTTGTTCGATGTTCCTGGCGTGACTTCGGTGCGATTGCGGCTTTCGAGGGCCGGCGCACGCCGCTCTAGCGGCGCCACGCCATAACGAGGAGCGGGCATATGTGTGGAATCGTCGGCGCAGCGTCGAAGCGCAATATCGTACCGGTCTTGATCGAGGGCCTTCGCCGGCTCGAATACCGCGGCTACGATTCGGCCGGGCTCGCCATCGTCAACGACGGATTGCGCCGGTTGCGCTCCACCGGCCGGGTTGCCGATCTGGCCGAGCGCGTGAGCAGCGCCGCCGTCGAGGGGCGGCTGGGGATCGCGCACACGCGCTGGGCGACGCACGGTGCGCCGAGCGAGCGCAACGCCCATCCGCACGTCAGCGGCGATCTCGCCGTGGTCCATAACGGCATCATCGAAAATCACGATGCCATGCGCCGGGAGCTCAAGTCGCAAGGCTTCGAGTTCGTCTCCGACACCGATACCGAGGTCATCGCCCACCTGATCGAGTCGCTGCGCCGCAAAGGACGCGGTCTTTTCGACGCCACCCGCGAGGCGGTCGCAAAGCTCGAAGGCGCCTATGCGATCGCCGTGATCAGCGCCGAGGCGCCCGGCACCCTCATCGTCGCGCGCAAAGGCGCGCCGCTGCTTCTCGGGCTGGGCGAGGCCGAGCACTTTGCCGCCTCGGATGTGTCTGCGCTGCTGCAAGTGACGCAGCGCGTGATCTATCTCGAGGAGGGCGACTGCGCCGAGCTTTCGCAGGATGCCTACCGCATCCACGACCAGTCGGGCCAGCGCGTCGAGCGCCAGATCCATGTGAGCCAGCTGTCGGCGCAATCGATCGAGCTGGGCCCGTACCACCATTACATGCAGAAGGAGATCTTCGAGCAACCGGGCGCCGTCGCGAACACGCTCGAGAACGTGTTCGGTGCACGCTCGCTGCAACCGGAGCTGTTCGGTGTCGAGGCGGCCGATCTGTTCAAGGGCGTGACCTCGGTGAACATCGTCGCCTGCGGCACGAGCTATCACGCCGGCATGGTTGCGCGCTACTGGATCGAAAGCCTCGCCGGGCTGCCCTGCAACGTCGAGATTGCGAGCGAATATCGCTACCGCTCGAGCGTGGCCGATCCCACGGGGTTGTTCGTCACCATCTCCCAATCCGGCGAAACTGCCGACACGCTCGCCGCGCTGGCGCACGCCAAATCGATGGGCTACGAGCGCTCGCTCACGATCTGCAACGTGCCCGAGTCGGCGCTCATGCGTCAGTCGCGCCTGCGCTACTTGACCCGCGCCGGCCCGGAGATCGGGGTCGCATCCACCAAGGCGTTTACGACCCAGTTGGCGTCGCTGTTCCTGTTGACGCTGGTGTTGGCGCGCTGCCGGGACAGGCTAAGCGCGGAAGCCGAGGCGCGCCACCTGGCGGCGTTGCGACATCTTCCGGCGGCGTTGCAGGTCGTGCTCCAGGTCGAGGAGCGCGTGATCGAATGGTCGAAGCGCTTCGCGCGCAAACAGCACGCCTTGTTCCTCGGCCGCGGCATCCACTATCCGATCGCCCTGGAAGGGGCGCTCAAGCTGAAGGAGATCTCGTACATCCACGCCGAGGCCTACGCCGCGGGCGAATTGAAGCACGGGCCGCTCGCGTTGGTGGACGCCGAAATGCCGGTCGTCACGGTCGCGCCGAACGACGCGCTGCTGGAGAAGCTCAAGTCGAACATGCAGGAAGTGCGCGCCCGCGGCGGCGAGCTCTATGTGTTCGCCGACGAGGATACGCACATCGAGGAGTCGGACGGCGTGCACGTCATCAAGTTGACCGACCATTCCGGCGCGCTTTCACCCATCGTGCACGTCGTGCCGCTGCAGCTCCTCGCCTACCACGCCGCGATCCAGCGCGGCACCGATGTAGATAAGCCTAGGAATTTGGCGAAGTCCGTCACGGTAGAGTGACGGATGTTGCCGAATGACGCAGGCTTACGACGGAGGCTAACAATTGAGCGAATGCTCAATGTTAAGCAAGGCCACGTCGCGGCCGGAGTCACAAACCGCGCGGACGAAACCCACGGCGGTAAAGTAAGACTTGGCATTGCGAGGTATGCGACGGAGCGCTCCTACTCTACTTCTCCCGCACCATCCGGATCAACTGCTCCGCAACCGGCACGACCAGCTTCACGTCATCCGTCATGCCACTGGAGGTCAAATAGCGGCCATTGATCACCACCGACGGCGTACCCTGGATGTCGTAGTCCTGCGTCATGCGTCGCGCCTGCTCGACTAGCCGCGTGACTTCCTCCGAGTTATACGTCGATAGCCAGCGGTCGCGATCGACCCCGTGGCGTTGCGCCCAGTCGGCCATGACTTCCGGGCGGCTCATGGAAAGCTCTTCGTCGTGATAGCCCTTGTACACTTCTTCGTGCAGCCGTTCGGCTTCGCCCAGCAGCTCGAGCGTGTAGTACGTTTTCGCGAGCGGCACCCACGTGTCGCGGCGCACGGTCGGTGTACGGCGGAACACCACGTCGGCCGGCAGCGCTTTGCGCCAGCGTTCCAGCATCGGGCGCAGCTCGTTGCAGAACGGACAACCGTAGAAGAAGAAATCGATGACTTCGATCCGGCCCGGATCGGCCACCGGCTGCTGCGGGATCAGCCGATAGTTCTTGCCTTCGCTCAACGTGACCGAGCCGGGTGCAGATTGCGCCTGCGCCGCTACCGCGGCAACAAGCCCCAGCAGCAGTGCGAGCCATTGGCGGCAGCGCGTCATCGCAGCGCCCGGATTTGTTCCGTCAGCCCTTCTTCGCCGCCGGCTGCTTGCGCGCCATCTCGATGAGGCCGTTCAGGACCTGGCCGAAGCGTTGATAGTCGATGCTGTTGTCGGCCCTGAGCGTCATGGAGGGCCCGGTGAGGTAGCGCCCGCCGACCACGATCGACGGTGTCCCGGTGATGCCGTAGGCGCGCGTCATCTTGAGCGAGCGCTGGGTCTTGGTCTGGACGGCGAACGAATCATAGGCCTCGGCAAGCTTTCGCGTATCGATGCCGCGCTTCGCGGCCCAATCGAGCAGGAGCTTGCGATCGCCCAGGTTCACACTGTTCTTCTGCACCGTATCGAACACGTCGTCGTGCACTTTCTCCAGTACGCCGATCGTTTCCAGGGCGTAGTACGTGCGCGTGAGCGGCACCCAGGATTCGCGGAACACGGTCGGCATGCGCGTGAACGCGATGTCCTTCGGCGCGCTCTTCAGCCACGCCTTCAACGCCGGCTGCAGGTTGTAGCAATGCGGGCAGCCGTAATAGAAGAACTCGATCACTTCGACCTTGCCGCCGGTGTCGGCGTCCAGCGGCGGCATGGGCGGCTCGACCAGCGTGTATTCCTTGTCCTTGACCGGTGGTGCGGCCGCGAAGCCGGCCGTGACGGCACCCAGAAAGAAGAACGCTCCGGTCGCTGCGTATAGCCATCTGCGAATCATCGTCGCTCCAGGTCGTGCGAGCTTGCCCGGGTGGGCGCGCGCTCAATTGGCGGACTCACGTCCCTTGATCAGAGTGGTCTCGATGCCGTTTTGTTTCAGCGTGGCGCGGGTCCGATTGACTTCCTCCACGCGCTCGAACGGCCCGATCCGTACTCGGTGCAGGGTGCCGCGATCGGTGGTGGCGTTGCTCTGCACGGCGGCTTCGATCCCGAGCATCGCCAGGCGGGCTTTCATGTTGTCCGCCTCCGCCGGGCCTTGGAAGGCTCCGGCTTGCAGGTAGAACGTCTCCTTGACTTGCGCCGGAGCGCTGCGCGGCGGCTCCTGCGCCGGCTTGGTCGCGGCATCCTCGTTTCCCGGCAGGATGCTATAGAAGTCGAAGCGCGGTTTTTCCTCGCTGCGCCCGCTCGGCAGGGGGACCGGTTTCAATATTTCCGGCTTCGGCGCGACGCTCTCGGCGCTCTTGCCGTGCGAGAGAAACGGGCTGGGCACCTTGTTCAGGTAGATCGCCACCGCAAGCGCGATGCCCAGACCGAGCAGCAACCCGATCAGGATTCCGACCAGCAGCGAACTGCCTGATCCCGAGGAACGCTTGCTGCGATTGCGTGCGGACGGTTTGTAATCGCGGGTCATGGCCCGGTGAGAAAACGGCGAGCGTGGAGCGATCGCTCGGTCGATATTACATTCTTTCGGGAGCGCTTACACCCAGCAGACGCAGTCCGTTGCGCAGCACCCGGCGCACCGCGGCTACCAGCGCCAGGCGGGCGAGCCGAGTGCGCTCGTCATCCACCAGGAAAGGCACGGCGTTGTAGTAGCTGTGGAAGGCCGCGCACAGATCGCGCAGGTAGAAAGCGATCAGATGGGGTGCGATCTCGCGCGCGGCGGTCGCGACGGTTTCGGGGTACTCGCCCAAGCGCACGGCAAGCGCGGTTTCCTGCTCGTGCTGCAGCGGCTCCAGATCGACGTCGACCAAAAGCGCCGGATCTCCTCCCCAGTTGTTCAGCACGCTCGCGATGCGTGCATGCGCGTACTGCAGGTAGTAGACCGGATTGTCGAGGCTCTGGCTCTTCGCCAGATCCAGATCGAAGTCGAGATGCTGGTCGCTTTTGCGCAATATGTAAAAAAAGCGGGCCGCGTCGTTGCCGACTTCGTTGCGCAGCTCGCGCAAGGTCACGAACTGGCCCGCCCGCGTCGACATGGAGACTTTCTCCGCGCCGCGATAGAGCACCGCGAATTGCACCAGCGCGACATGCAGGCGACCCGCATCGCATCCGCTCGCCTGCAACGCGCCCTTCACCCGACTGACGTAGCCGTGGTGGTCGGCGCCCCAGATGTCGATGACCCGGTCGAAACCGCGCGCGAACTTGTCGAGGTGATACGCGATGTCGGAAGCGAAATAGGTATAAGCGCCGTTCTCGCGTCGCAGGACCCGGTCCTTCTCGTCGCCGAATGCGCTCGAGCGAAACCAGAGCGCGCCATCTTGCGTATAGACGTGAGCGGCTTCTTCCAGGCGCGCAACCGCCTGCGCGACCGCACCCCGGTCGTACAGCGATTGCTCGGAAAACCAGCAATCGAAGCGCACGCCGAATTCTTCCAGATCCTGCCGGCAATCGGCCAGCTGCTCTGCGAGCGCGAAGCGATGCACGCGCGCATAGTCTGCGCCCAGGATCTCCTTGGCGGCGGCGATGAGCGCATCCAGGCGCTGCTCGCGCTCGTCGGCCGCTTGCTCCTCGGCATCGTTCGTGGGCGTCGAGCTGTGCAGCAAACGTTGGGCGTGCGCCTCGAGAGCGTGCGCCGGGCGGGCCAGGGCGGTTCCCTCGCGCTCGCGAAGCTGCGCGGCCATGGCCCGGACGTAGTCGCCTCGGTAGCCGTTGTCCGGAAAAACCGGCTGCTCGCCGCAGGCTTCGAGATAGCGCAGCCAGGTGGACAACGCCAGGATGTCCATCTGCCGGCCGGCATCGTTGACGTAGTATTCGCGCGTCACCCGATGTCCGGCCGCTTCCAGCAGGTCGGCCACGGCTGCGCCGTACGCCGCGCCCCGGCCATGGCCCACGTGCAGCGGGCCGGTGGGGTTGGCCGACACGAACTCGACTTGAACGTTGTCCGGTCGATTCTGGGAACTACGGCCGAACCGCGAGCCGGATTCGAGCGCGGCGCGCACCGCGGTGAGCTTGGCTTGGGGGCGCAGCCGGAAATTGATGAATCCGGCGCCGGCGATTTCGGTGGCGGCGATGGTCGCCGACTGCGGCAGTGCCGCGACAATCGCCTGTGCGATGTCCACGGGCTTGCGTTTGAGGCTCCGCGCGAGCTTGAGCGCGATATTGGTCGCGTAGTCGCCGTGGCTCGCTTGTCTGGGCCGCTCGAGCACGATCTCCGTGTCGACGGCCGCTGGAGCCACCTCGCTCAAGGCAGCGCGCAGCAAGGCGATCAGATGATGCTGGGCGGAATCGGTCACAATGATTGTGCGCGCGTCGTGGCCATGCAACCGGCGCAACAGGCCAGGCGCAAGTCACGTGGAGCGCGCGAGTCGCGAAACAAAGCGAAGGCGCGTCGCGCGCTAACAGGGGCGAAATTCTAGCACGCGCCCTCGAGCTCCCCTCGACCCGGAGCCCGCGTCGGGGACGCGATCATGGCGAGTCATGTCGCTCGCCCTCGCCCGGGTAGAAGTATGTGCGGGCTTGGCCCGGAGCTCGGTGGCTAGGCGCCCAACCTCGGTCAGATATCGAGCGGGTCGACATCGAGCACCCAGCGCGCACGGCTGCTGGTCGCGGACCACAAGGCCTCGCACCAGCGGTCGAGAAAGCGCTGCAAGGCGGGGCGCGATTCGGACTGCACCAGCAATTGCGCACGCTCGCGGCCTTGCAGGCGCGGCATGGCCGCCGGTGCCGGGTCGTAGACCGTAACGCCCTCGGCGTGCGGCGTTGCGAGCTCGGTGGCGCGCTGGAGAAAGTCGAGCGCGTTTTCCAGCCGCGTCGCTTCGGCGCGCAGCAGCGCCTGGTGCATGAACGGTGGCAGGCCGGCGAGCCGGCGCTCGTCGAGCAACATGCGCGCGAACGATTCGTAATCGTGCGTGCGGACCGCGGCATACAGCGGATGCGACGGGAAGGCGGTCTGGATCAGGACTTCGCCGGGCCGCGTGCCGCGGCCGGCCCGCCCTGACACCTGCAGCAATTGCGCAAACAGCTGCTCGGAGGCGCGGAAGTTCGTGCTGTAGAGCGACCGGTCTGCGTTCAGGACGCAGACCAGACCGATGCCGGCGAAGTCGTGTCCCTTGGACATGAGCTGCGTGCCGACCAGCAAGTCGATTTCCCGGCGCATGATGGTGGCGCGCATCTGCGGCCATGCGTCGCGCGCTCGGGTCGTGTCCCGATCGATCCGTAGAATGCGTGCGGCGGGCAGCGCCGAGCGTAGCCCCGCTTCGATCCGCTGCGTGCCGAAGCCGACCGGCTGTAGGTCCGCATTTCCGCATTGCGCGCAGCGCACGGGCACCGGGTGCTCGTGTCCGCAGTGATGACACGCCATGCGCGCTCCTGCCTTGTGCAGCACCATGTGAACCGCGCAGCGCGAACAGCTCGGCGCCCAGGCGCACGCCGGGCACAAGAGCACCGGCGCGTAGCCTCTTCGATTGATGAAGACGAGCACCTGCTCGCGGCACGCGATGCGGTTGGCGATCGCGCTGAGCATTGCCGGCGCAATGCCATTTTCGAGGCGCAGTCCAGCGGTGGCGACGAGCTCGACCCGCGGCAAGGGCGCCGCATTCGGTCGCTGCGTCAGGCGTGCCAGCGCATAGCGATCGTTGGTTGCGCGGTGATAAGTCTCCAGCGAAGGCGTGGCCGAGCCGAGGATGATGGGAACGTCGCGGTTACGTGCGCGCCACACGGCAAGATCACGCGCCGAATAACGCACGCCCTCCTGCTGCTTGTAGGACTGATCGTGCTCTTCATCGACGACGATGAGCCCCAAGTCCAGCAGTGGCGCGAACACCGCGGAGCGCGTGCCAAGAACGATCCGCGCTCGGCCGCGCTGCGCCTCGTTCCAGTGCTCCGCCCGCCGTGCCGCGGCAAGCCCGCTGTGCAGGGTCACCAGTTTGTACGCGGGAAAACGCGCGCGCAGGCTCGCTTCCAGCTGCGGCGTGAGCCCGATCTCGGGGACGAGGAAGAGAACCTGGCATCCGCGTTCCAGCGCATCCGCCATGGCGGCCAAGTAGACCTCGGTCTTGCCGCTTCCTGTAATGCCGTGCAGAAGCCAGGCTTTGAATCCAGCCCCCGCCCCGTCGATGGCTGCTGCTGCCTGCGCTTGCTCAGTGGTGAGCGTCACGGCGCTCGGCGGCGACGCTGCGGGCTTCCCGCCCGAAGCCGAATCCACCAATCCCAGCCAGCCCCGGTCGATCAAACGCCGCAAGACGCGGCGTTGCGCGGGGGCGAAATCGGCGATTCGGCACGGTGCGTTGGCTCCGGCGTCCAAGGCTTGGAGCACCTGGGCAGCCAGTGGCGAGCGTTTGAGCCCGGCATGCAACGCACTCCGGCCCGCGCCGGTGATCGTCACCACGCTCGGGGTACGCCGCGTCGCGCCGGATCGATGCAGGGCCGGCAGGGCGGCCATGACGACTTCACCGATCGGATGATGATAGTAGGCACTTACAAACCGGGTCAGCGCCAATAGATCGGCGGGAAGCCCAGGCACATCGGCCAGAATCTCGCGGACGGTGCGCACCTTGGCGGGGTCGATCGCCGGGGCGTCCGCGATCTCCATGATGACGCCAACGACCTGCTTTGCACCGAAGGGCACGCGCACGCAGAGGCCGACATGAGCGGGCGTCGCGCCCGCACACGCGTAGTCGAACAACGTCGGCAGGGGCAGATCGAGCGCCACTTTGATATAGCGCATGCCGGATACGGCGGCGAATCGCTGCTCAGGTGCCTGCTGGAGCACGGAAATTGCGCCGCAGCAAGCGGTGCCCTGTGGATAAAACTGTTGATGAAACCGGTGCGCGCTTCAAGACGGTTGCGACAAGCCCTCGCCCGGGCCTCGGGCGGGAGCGGCAGCTGACCTGTATAGCGTGGTGATTCAAACGGTTGCGACCTGGCTATAGAACCCGCCAATGTGCTGCGGGCAGCAAATGGCTCGAAAGCCTTCATGTGCATAACTCATAGCGGCGGCTACCCGGAGAACCGCGGCAGGCAACGCTCTCGCGGCCCCCTCCCCGCTAAACCGCGCCACTAAACGTGATACGGGCGGCTCGCTGCGTGCACCGCTTGTACCAGGGCTTCCACGTGCTCGGGTGGTGTGAACTGCGACACACCGTGACCGAGATTGAAGACATGGCCACTGCCTCGCCCGAAGGCATGCAGGATATCGGCAGCGTGCTTTTCGATCGAGTCCGGCGTGCTCAGCAGCACGGCCGGGTCGAGGTTGCCCTGCAGGGCAACCTCGGTTCCGATGCGCGCTCGCGCAGCGCCGATGTCGATGCTCCAGTCCAATCCCACCGCGTCGCATCCCGAGGCTGCGATTCGCTCCAGCCATAGTCCGCCACCCTTGGTGAAGACGATGGACGGAATGCGCTCGCCACCATACTCCCGGTGCAGCCCCGACAGGACCTGGCGCATGTAACCGAGCGAGAACTCCTCGTAGGCCGACGCAGTCAGGATCCCGCCCCAGGTATCGAACAGCATGATGGCCTGGGCGCCATGCTCGATTTGGGCGTTGAGATACGCGCTGACGGCCTGGGCATTTACGGCGAGGATCGCGTGCAGCAGCGACGGCTCGCGATAGAGCATGTTCTTGAGCGTCGCGAAATCCGTCCCGGCACGGCCTTCAACCATGTAGCAGGCGAGCGTGAACGGGCTGCCGGAGAATCCGATCAGCGGCACGTCGCCGCCCAGGGTCTTGCGCACCTGGGCCACCGTGTCGAGCACGTAGCGCAGATGGACCGCCGGATCGGGCGCGGTGAGATTTCGAATCTCCCACTCTGCGCGCAGCGGGCGTTGAAACCGGGGACCCTCGCCCTCGATGAAATACAGGCCGAGGCCCATGGCATCGGGCACCGTCAGGATGTCGGAGAACACGATCGCCGCGTCGAGCGCGTACCGGGTCAGGGGCTGCAGCGTTACCTCGGTTGCGAGATCGGGATCGCGGCACAAATCGAGGAAGCTGCCCGCGCGCGCGCGCGTCTGGTTGTATTCCGGTAGATAGCGCCCGGCCTGGCGCATGATCCAGATCGGCGTGTAGGCCACGGGCTGCCGCAGCAGCGCGCGCAAAAACGTATCGTTGCGAGGTCGTGTCATGGCTGCGCTGCCCGCGCTCGCCGTAGCCGCTTCCACCGGGGCTCGGTTGCGAGCGGCTAGCGCGGCAGGCTCGAGCGGCCCATGAGGAACTCGTCCACCGCGCGGGCGCATTGGCGGCCTTCGCGAATGGCCCACACGACCAGCGACTGGCCGCGGCGAAGATCGCCGGCGGCGAACACCTTCGGCGCCGAGGTCACGTAGCTCGCCGCACCCTCGGTATCCGCGCGTGCATTGCCGCGTGCATCGCGTTCGACCCCGAAGGCATCGAGCAGGCGCGCGACCGGGCCGACGAAGCCCATAGCGAGCAGCACGAGATCGGCGCGCAGCTCGAATTCGCTTCCGGGCACTTCCACCATCCGCATCTGGCCCGTGTCCGGATTTTTCTCCCAATGCACGCGCACGGCGACCAGCTTGCTCACGTGCCCGTTGGCGCCTTCGAAGCGCTTGGTGCTCACCGCCCAATCGCGCTCGCAGCCTTCCTCGTGCGACGAGGAAGAGCGCAATCGAATGGGCCAGTAAGGCCAGACCGGATTGTTCGCGGGCGACGGCGGAACGGGCAGCAGCTCGAACTGCGTGACCGAAAGCGCGCCGTGGCGGTTGGAGGTGCCGACACAGTCCGAGCCGGTATCGCCGCCGCCGATGACGATCACGTGCTTGCCGGTTGCGACCAGCTCGCGCACGCCCTCGTCGCCGGCCACGCGCCGGTTCTGCAGCGGCAGGAATTCCATGGCGAAATGGATGCCGTCGAGCTGCCGGCCCGGCACCGGCAGATCGCGCGGCTGCTCGGCCCCGCCGGCCAGCACGACCGCGTCGAACTCGGCCAGCAGCGTCTTGGGCGCCACCACGGTGGGGGTGTCGTTTCCGGCGATCGGGGCAAGACCGCCGACCGCAGCGTTTACGCGGAATTGAACGCCCTCGGCGCTCATCTGTGCCAGGCGCCGGTCGATGTGCGACTTCTCCATCTTGAAATCCGGGATGCCGTAGCGGAGCAGCCCGCCGATGCGATCGTTCTTCTCGAACACGACGGTGTCATGACCGGCGCGAGCGAGCTGCTGCGCGCAGGCGAGCCCCGCCGGCCCGGAACCGATCACGGCGACGCGCTTGCCGGTGTGCTGCGCCGGAGGCTGCGGCGTCACCGAGCCGCTCTCCCAGCCCTTGTCGATGATGGCGTGCTCGATCGATTTGATGCCGACCGGGTCGTTGTTGATGCGCAGCGTACAGGCTTCCTCGCAAGGCGCCGGACATACCCGGCCCGTGAATTCGGGAAAATTGTTGGTGGAGTGCAGGCTCTCCAGCGCCGCGCGCCATTCGTCCCGATACACCAGATCATTCCAGTCCGGGATGATGTTGTTCACCGGGCAGCCGCTCATGCAAAACGGCGTGCCGCAGTCCATGCAGCGTGCGCCTTGAACGCCCGCTTGTTCGTCGCTGAGGCGATCGATGAACTCGCGCCAATGCTTCACGCGCTCGGTCGGCGCTTCGGCGGCTTCGTGCAGCCGCTGGTACTCGAGGAATCCCGTTACTTTGCCCATGCCTGTCCTGCTGTTCGCAATGCCTCAGCCACGCCGCGCAACGCACCCGGGCGCGCCGCGGCCGCGGTGGGTCGATCAAGCCGCAAGTTTGCGGCTGCGGTCCGCAGCCTCGGTCAGCGCGCGCCGATACTCGTGCGGGAACACCTTGATGAATTTGCTGCGCGCCTCGGCCCAGTTCTCCAGCATGAGGCCGGCGCGATTGCTGCCGGTGAGCCTGGCGTGATTGTCGACCAACGCGCGCAGGATGGTCTCGTCGGTTGCATCCAGATGCCAGAGATGGCGCGGAAGCTTCGCTTCCTGCTCGGTTTGCGACAGCACCGGCTCGAGCGCCACCATGGCCGTGTTGCAGTGGCTCTGGAACGTGCCGTCCGGATCGAACACATACGCGACCCCGCCGCTCATGCCCGCGGCGAAATTGCGCCCGGTTGTGCCGAGCACGACCACCGTGCCGCCGGTCATGTATTCGCAGCCGTGATCGCCGATGCCCTCGACCACCGCCAGGGCGCCGGAGTTGCGCACCGCGAAGCGCTCCCCGGCCACGCCGCGGAAGTACGCCTCGCCGCAGATCGCGCCGTAAAGCACGACGTTGCCCGTGATGATGTTCTGCGAGGCCTCGCCGCGGAACTTGGGCGAAGGCTGGACGACGATCTTGCCCCCGGACAAGCCTTTACCGCAATAGTCGTTGGTGTCGCCGATCAGCTCCATCGTCACGCCCCTGGCGAGGAACGCGCCGAAGCTTTGCCCGGCCGAGCCGGCAAAGCGCACGCGAATGTCGCGCTCGGGGGGCAGGCCCTCGTGGCCGAAGCGGCGTGCGATCTCGCCCGAGAGCATGGTACCGACGGTGCGATTGGTATTGCGGATCGGCATCTCGATCGAGACCGCCTGGCGGCCTTCCAGGGCCGCTTGCGCGAGCTCGATCAGGCGGTTGTCGAGCGCCTTTTCGAGCCCGTGGTCCTGGCCTTCGCAGCGCCGCCGCGACACATCGGCCGGCATCTCGGGACGGTGGAAAACGCGGGTGAAATCGAGCCCGCACGCCTTCCAGTGCTCGATGCCGCGTTTCATGTCCAGCAGATCGGTGCGGCCGATGAGATCGTCCAGCCGCCGGATGCCGAGACGCGCCATCAACTCGCGTGCTTCCTCGGCGACGAAGAACAGGAAATTGACCACGTGCTCGGGCTTGCCGGTGAACTTCTTGCGCAGCTCCGGATCCTGGGTTGCCACGCCGACCGGGCAGGTATTCAGATGGCATTTGCGCATCATGATGCAACCCGAGGCGACCAGGGGTGCGGTGGCGAAACCGAACTCGTCCGCGCCCAGCATGGCGCCGACGACGACATCGCGCCCGGTCTTCAACTGTCCGTCGACCTGCACGGCGATGCGGCTGCGCAGCCGGTTCAGTACCAGGGTCTGCTGCGTCTCCGCCAGTCCCAGCTCCCAGGGCGTGCCGGCGTGCTTGATGGACGACCAGGGGCTCGCGCCCGTGCCGCCGTCGTGACCGGAGATCGTGACGTGGTCGGCCTTGGCCTTGGCCACGCCCGCGGCCACCGTACCCACGCCGACCTCCGACACGAGCTTGACCGAGATCGAGGCGCGCGCGTTCGCGTTCTTCAGATCGTGAATGAGCTGGGCCAGGTCCTCGATCGAATAGATGTCGTGATGTGGCGGCGGCGAGATCAATTCCACGCCGGGCGTCGAATAACGCAGCTCCGCGATGTATTCCGACACCTTGCGTCCGGGCAGCTGCCCGCCTTCGCCGGGCTTGGCGCCTTGCGCCATCTTGATCTGGATCTGTTCGGCGCTGGCGAGATACTCGGCGGTGACGCCGAAACGTCCCGATGCGACCTGCTTGATCTTCGACTTGAGCGAATCGCCTTCCTTCAGCGCCAGGTCGATCTCGACCCTGCCCTGTCCTAACCGGGCCTGCAACGTCTCGCCGGCGTGCACGGGAGCGTACCGGCGCCGGTCTTCCCCGCCTTCGCCGGTGTTCGACTTGCCGCCGATGCGGTTCATGGCGATGGCGAGCGTGGTGTGCGCCTCGGTCGAGATCGAGCCGAGCGACATGGCACCGGTGGAGAAGCGCTTGACGATCTCCGCGGCCGGCTCCACCTCCTCGATCGGCACCGGTGTGCAGCGATTGAAGCGGAATTCGAACAAGCCGCGGAAGGTCATCAGGCGCGTGGACTGGTCGTTGATGATCTGAGCGTATTCCTTGTAGCTGCCGAAGCTGCCTTGCCGCGCCGAGTGCTGCAGCCTGGCGATCGCATCCGGGGTCCACATGTGCTCGTCGCCGCGCACCCGCCATGCGTATTCGCCGCCCGCGTCCAACGCGTTGGCGAGCACCGGATCGTCGCTGAAGGCGGCCCGATGCACCCGGATCGCTTCCTCGGCGGCCTCGAATACGCCGATGCCCTCGACCGACGAGGTGGTGCCGGTGAAGTACTTGTCGATCAGGGCGCGCGCGAGCCCGACCGCCTCGAAGATCTGCGCGCCGGTGTAGGACATGTAGGTCGAGATGCCCATCTTGGACATGACCTTGCGCAGCCCCTTGCCGATCGCCTTGATGAAGTTCTTGCACGCCTTGCCGCCGTCGAGGTTCGGGCCGAGCTTGCCGCTCTCGGCCAACTCGATGACGGTTTCGAACGCGAGATACGGATGCACCGCCTCCGCCCCGTAGCCGCCGAGCAGCGCGAAGTGATGCACTTCGCGCGCCGAACCGGTTTCGACCACGAGCCCCGTGGAGGTGCGCAATCCGCGATTGACCAGGTGCTGGTGGATCGCCGAGAGCGCAAGCAGGGCCGGGATCGCGACATGGTCGGCGTCGATCCTGCGATCCGAGATGACGAGGATGCTGAAACCCGAGCGCACGGCATCCTCGGCCTGCGCCGCGAGCGAGGCGAGCCGCGCCTCGATCGCCTCCTTGCCCCAGGCGACCGGGTAGGTGATGTCGAGCTCGAAGGAGCGGAACTTGCCGTCGGTATAGCGCTCGATGTGGCGGATCGTTTCCATCTGCTCGAAGTCGAGCACCGGCTGGCTGATCTCGAGGCGCAGCGGCGGATTGGTCTCGTCGACACCGAGCAGATTGGGCTTGGGCCCGACGAACGACACCAGCGACATCACCAGCTCTTCGCGGATCGGATCGATCGGCGGATTGGTCACCTGCGCGAACAGCTGCTTGAAGTAGTGATAGAGGGTTTTGTTCTTGAGCGACAGCACCGCCAGCGGCGAATCGTTGCCCATCGAGCCGACCGGTTCCTCGCCGTTGGCCGCCATCGGCACCAGCATGAACTTGAGGTCCTCCTGGGTGTAGGCGAATGCCTGCTGCCGGTCGAGCACCGATTCGCGCGGCTCGGGCCGGCGCTCGTTCGGCGCCGGCAGATCATCCAGCTTCACCGAGATGCGCTCGATCCATTCGCTGTAAGGCTTGGCGGAGGCGAGCGTGTCCTTGAGCTCCTTGTCGTCGATGATGCGGCCGCGTTCGAGGTCGACCAGGAACATCTTGCCGGGCTGCAGGCGCCACTTCTTGATGACGCGCTCCTCCGGCACCGGCAGCACGCCGCACTCGGAGGCCATGATGACGAGGTCATCGGCGGTCACGACATAGCGGGCCGGGCGCAATCCGTTTCGATCCAGGGTGGCCCCGATCTGGCGCCCGTCGGTGAAGGCGATGGCCGCCGGGCCGTCCCATGGCTCCATCATCGCGGCATGGTATTCATAGAAGGCGCGCCGGGCGGGCTCCATCAGCGTGTGACCTTCCCACGCCTCGGGAATCATCGTCATCATGGCGTGCGCGACCGAATAGCCGCTCATCACCAGCAGCTCCAGGGCGTTGTCGAACGACGCCGAATCGGATTGCCCCGGGTAGATGAGCGGCCACAGCTTGTCCAAATCTTTACCGAGGATGGGGCTCGATATGGCGCCCTGGCGCGCGCGGATCCAGTTGACGTTGCCGCGCAGCGTATTGATTTCGCCGTTGTGCGCGATCATCCGGAATGGATGCGCCAGGTCCCAGGCCGGGAAGGTATTGGTGGAGAAGCGCTGATGAACCAGGGCGAGCGCGGAGACGAAGCGCGCGTCCTGCAGATCCTTGTAGTAGGTGCCCACCTGGGCCGCCATCAGCATGCCCTTGTAGACGACGGTGCGCGCCGACATGGAAGCGACGTAGAACTCCTTGCCGTGGGCGAGATCGAGCGCCTGGATGGCGTGGCCGGCGCTCTTGCGGATGATGTAGAGCTTGCGCTCGAGCGCGTCGGTGACCGTCACGCCGGTGCCGCGGCGGATGAAGACCTGACGGATGACGGGCTCTAAGGCCTTGACCGATTCGCCCAGGTCGGAATTGTCGACCGGAACGTCGCGCCAGCCGAGCAGCACCTGGCCTTCGTCCTTGATCGCGCGCTCCAGCTCGTATTCGCAGGCGATGCGTGAGGCGGGTTCCCGGGGGAGGAAGACCATGCCGACCCCATACTGACCGAGTGGCGGCAGCTTGATGCCCTGGCGCGCGAGCTCCTCGCGGAAGAACTTGTCCGGCATCTGCACCAGGATGCCGGCGCCGTCGCTCGCTTTCGGGTCCGCGCCCACCGCGCCGCGGTGCGTCAGATTCTTCAGGATGAGCAATCCCTGCTCGACGATCTCGTGGCTCTTGTGACCCGTGATGTGGCAGACGAAGCCGACGCCGCAGGCGTCGTGCTCATTGGCGGGGTCGTAGAGTCCCTGGGCTTGCGGCGGGTTGAATCGGTCCACGGTACGTCTCCTGCAGCGGCTCGGGAAGTTCGTCCCGCGCCGCACCATTGCGAAGGTAAGCAGGAAAGTGTACCGCGCCGTGGTAGCCGCGACAACGCATCAGGCGGTGCGGTCATGGTCCGGGCCGGGACCCGTACCGGGCAGGCTCAGGCCGTCTCGACGGCGAACAGGCGCCGGTGCTCGCGGATGGCGTAGCGGTCGGTCATTCCGGCAATGTAGTCGGCGATCGCCCGCTCCAGGGAATCGCGCTCGGCCGCTGCGCGATGCTGAGGCGGCAGCATCTTCGGATCGGCCCGGAAGGCGCCGAAAAGCTCGGAGACGATACGCCGCGCTTTGTGGGCCATGCGCGCAACCAGGAAATGCTGGTACAGGTTGTGCCGCAGGAAGCGCTTCAAGTCCTGCTGTTCGGCCGCCATTTCGGCGCCGAAGCGGACGAGCGCCGGGGCGCGCCGGACCTCGTCGAGGGACTGCACGCCGGCCCGACGGATGTTTTCGGCGCTGGTGCGGGAGAGATCGGTAATGAGCGCGTCGATCATGCGCCGGATGGTCTCGTGGATCAGGCGCCGGTCGGCGAGCCCCGGATAGCGCGCCTGGACCTCGGCCAGATGGCGCGCGAAGGCGCGCACTTCGCGCAGCTGCTCGAGCGTGAGCAGGCCCGAGCGCAGCCCATCGTCGATGTCGTGATTGTTGTACGCGATCTCGTCGGCGAGATTGGCAAGCTGGGCCTCCAGCGAAGGCTGGCGCTTGCGCAGGAAACGCTCGCCCAGCTCGCCGAGCCTGCGCGCATTGGCGGCCGAGCAATGTTTGAGGACCCCTTCGCGGGTTTCGAAGCTCAGGTTAAGGCCGTCGAAGGCGGCGTAGCGTGTCTCCAGCAGATCCACCACTCGCAGCGATTGCAGGTTGTGTTCGAAGCCGCCATGACCGCGCATGCAGGCGTGCAGCGCATCCTGCCCGGCATGGCCGAACGGGGTATGGCCGAGATCGTGCGCGAGCGCGATCGCCTCGGTGAGATCCTCGTCCAGGTGCAAGCCCCGGGCGACGGCGCGGGCGATCTGCGCGACTTCCAGACTGTGCGTGAGCCGGGTCCGGTACAGGTCGCCTTCGTGATTGACGAACACCTGCGTCTTGTACTCCAGCCGCCGAAACGCGGTGGAATGGACGATGCGATCCCGGTCGCGCTGGAATTCGTTGCGCCCCTGCGGCGGATCCTCGGCGAAACGGCGGCCCTTGCTGCCCTCGGGCCGGGCGGCGTACGGCGCGGTATCAGCCATCGCCCGTGCAGGTTTCGAGGACCTCAAGGAGTTTCTCGTGCAAAAAATCGGCGCTCACGAAGGCTTCGCCCAGGCGGCGCAGCAGCACCAGACGCAGGCGCCCGGCCTGAACTTTCTTGTCGTGGCCCATGAGCTCCAGGTAGCGCTCGGCCGGCAAGCGCGGCGCCATGGTCGGCAGCCCCGCCGCCTGCAGTAGCCGGCGCGTGCGCTCAATGTCCGCGCGCGACAACCATCCCATGCGGGCCGAGAGCTCGGCCGCAAGCACCATGCCGGCCGCGACCGCCTCGCCGTGCAGCCATTCGCCGTAACCGAGGCCCGACTCGATGGCATGGCCGAAGGTGTGGCCGAGGTTGAGCAGCGCGCGTTCGCCGCTTTCGCGCTCGTCCGCCGCCACGACTTCGGCCTTGTGCTCGCAGGAACGCACGACGGCGTGAGTGATCGCTTCGCGGTCGCGGCGACGCAATCGCGCCATGTTCGCTTCCAGCCAGTCGAGGAAGGCTGCATCGCGGATGAGCCCGTATTTCACGATCTCGGCAAGCCCCGCGGACAGCTCCCGATCCGGCAAGGTGTCGAGGGTGGCGATATCGGCGAGCACCAGCTTCGGCTGGTAGAACGCCCCGATCATGTTCTTGCCCAGCGGGTGGTTGATCGCGGTCTTGCCGCCGACCGACGAATCCACCAGCGCGAGCAGCGTGGTCGGTATCTGGATGAAGGGCATTCCGCGCTGGTAGACGGCGGCGGCAAAGCCGCCGATGTCGCCGACCACGCCGCCGCCGAGCGCGATCAGCGTGGTGCCGCGTTCGCAGCGTGCCTCGAGCAGCGCGTCGAACACCCGATTGAGCGTCTGCCAGTTCTTGTGCTGCTCGCCGTCGGGAAGTACGATCTCGAGCGCGCTGACGCCGGCGCGCTTCAGGCCGTCGACCAGGCGTGCGAGGTAGAGCGGGGCGACGGTGGAATTGGTAACCACCGCAACCCGTTTCTGTTCCAGGTAGGGAACCACGAGCTCGGCCTGCGCGAGCAATCCGTCGCCGATCCGGATCGGATAGCTGCGATCGGCCAGCGAGACGGTGAGCGAAACGATGGCCGCGGGCGCGTCGTTCAAAGCGTTTGTCCCGAGTGTGACAGAAGGGGCGCGCCTTGGGGGTCAGGATCCGCCGGCGTGCGGGCGTGCAACTCGCGTTCCAGGCGCCCGACCAGGGTGCGTATCGCCTGGTTGCCGGTATCCACGATCAGGTGCGCGGTCTCGCGATAGAGCGGATCGCGGTCGCGATGCAACTCCTCGAGGCGAGCGAGCGGATCGGAAGTCCGCAGCAGCGGGCGGTTGCGATCGTGACGGGTGCGCAGCCACAGCTCGGTCGGCGCGGCGCGCAGATACACCACGGTGCCGGTCGCGTGCAGCAGACGGCGGTTTTCCGGATCCAGCACCACCCCGCCCCCGGTCGCGAGCACGAGGTCGTGCTGACCGGCCAGCTCGCGGATGACGGCGGATTCGCGCCGCCGGAACCCGGCCTCGCCTTCGATCTCGAAGATCACCGGGATGCGCACGCCGGTGCGGCTCTCGATCTCGTGATCGGAGTCGGCGAAGACCTTGCGCAACCGCTTCGCCAGAACTCGGCCGACCGAAGTCTTGCCGGCGCCCATCAGGCCAACGAGATAGATGTTGCCGTGAAACCCGGATGTGGCTTCGGGCGGCGTCGGAGCGGTCGTCATACAAGCCATTCTAGCGCGGAACATCGGCGCGATTGTCGGCCCGGAGACGGCGCCGCGGACGCGCGCCAGAAAGCAAACGGGGAGGCCAAGGCCTCCCCGAAGCGCGCGGGATCGGAGCGCCTAACGCAGCGTCAGGCTTTCCTTCAGGATCCGCGGCGTGATGAAGACTAGCAGTTCGCTCTTGTCGTCGAGCTTCAGGTTCTGCTTGAACAGGAAGCCGACGTAGGGCAGGTCGCCCAGCACGGGGATCTTGTTGGTGGTATTGCTCTGGGCCTGCTCGTAGATGCCGCCGATCACGACGGTGCCCCCGTTGTCCACCAGGACTTCGGTCGTAATCTGCTTGGTGTCGATGGAGGGACCCGCCGGGGTATCGGTTCCGCGCGTGTCCTTGTGGACCGCGAGATTCATGATGACTCGATCGTCCGGCGTGATCTGCGGCTTCACCTTGAGCGACAGGGTGGCCTTCTTGAACGCGATGCTGGTCGCGCCGCTCGACGTGGCCTGCTGGTACGGGATCTCGGTTCCCTGCTCGATGATGGCCTCGACCTTGTCCGCGGTAATGACGCGCGGGCTGGAGATCACCTTGCCGCGGCCGTCTGCCTGCAGCGCCGAGATCTCGAGGTTGAGGAATCGGGTCAGCCCCTGGTTGAAAAGGATGACGGAGAAGACCCCCGGATTGACCCCGTTGATCGTCGGCGCAGGCAGATTCACGCCGAGCGACTGGTCGAACGTCGACTGGGTTTCGACCTGACCGGTGACAAAGCCCGTATGGTTCAACTGTCCACCGACCGTGCCGCGGACCTGCGAGCCCGCGATGGTGGTGCCGGTCACGCCCGTGTTGGGGTTCTGCAGGTTATTAAATCCCAGGCGCACGCCCAGGTTGCGGCTGAATCGGTCGGACGCCTCCACCACCCGCGCCTCGATCATCACCTGGCGCACGGCGATATCGACCTGGCGCAGCAGCCGGCGCACTTCCTCCAGCTTCGACGGCGTGTCCTGGACGAACACCGTGTTGGTGCGCGGATCGACCACCGCGCTGCCACGCCGGGAGAGAATGCGCTGTTCCTTTTCGGTCAGCAGCTTGCGGAAGTCCTCGGCCTTCTGGTAATTCAGCTGGAAGCTCTCGGTGCGCGTGGGCTCCAGGTCGGCGATCTGCTGGCGTGCCTCGAGCGCGAGCTTCTCCTTGGTGGCGAGCTCGTCGCGCGGCGCGATCCAGACCACGTTGCCGGTCTTGCGCATGTCCAGGCCCTTGCTCTGCAGGATGATGTCCAGCGCCTGGTCCCAGGGCACGTCCTTCAGCCGCAAGGTGAGGTTGCCGCCGACGGTGTCGCTGGTGATGATGTTGAGCCCGGTGAAGTCCGCGATCACCTGCAGCACCGCGCGCACCTCGACGTTCTGAAAATTGAGCGAGAGCTTTTCGCCCGTGTAGCGGCCGCTTTGCACCAGCCGGTTCGGATCGCCGACCACCGGCTTCACTTCGAGAATGAAGCGCGAGTCGGTTTGATACGCGGCGTGTTCCCACTCGCCCTTGGGCTCGATCACGATGCGGGTGTTGTCGCCCTGGCGAAACGCCTCCACGGTCTGCACCGGGGTGGCGAAGTCGATGACGTTCAAGCGCCGCTCAAGGTTCTTCGGCAGCGAGGTCTGCAGCAGATCGATCACGATCTGACGCCCCTGGGTGCGCAGATCGATGCCGGTGGCATTGTCCGACAAATCGATCACCACGCGTCCCTCGCCCGCGGCTCCGCGGCGGAAGTCGATGTCGCGCACGCTGTGCTTTTGCGTGCCCGGCTTGGATTCCGCGAAATGCGAAACCGAGCCCGAGGCCGCGGCGGTCGGAGCGGTTTGCAGCGTGACCAGCAGGTCCTTGCCTTCGACCTTGGTTTCGAAACTCAGCGCGCGGCTCAGATTGAGCACGAGGCGCGTGCGGCTGCCCACCTGCACGATGTTGAGGCTGCGCAGGTCGCCTTCGCTCACATCCTGGCTGTTGCGGCCGAGCGCGTTGACGGTGTTCGGGAAGTCGAGCGCGATGCGGGGTGGGTTGTTGATGGAGAAGCCGGCGGGCGGGTTGGCCATCGGCTGGGCCAGCGTCACCTTGAGGAGGACTTGTCCGGATTGCTGGCTGGCTACGTCGATCGCTTCGATCCGGTTGTTTTCGGCCGCTTGAGCCTGCAGCTGCCACCACCCAAGCACCAGCGCGCAGACCACGCCCGCGAACGTCCTGATGATTGTGCTGAACGTGTTCATTTCCTCGCGACCTCCTGTTCTTCCTGCAATTGCAGGGTGCTGGCGCGCTCGGTCCAGTCGCCGACGCCGTCCTGCACGATTTCCCTGAGCTTGACGCTGCCCTCGTCGATCTCGGTGATCACGCCGAAATTCTGGCCGAGGTAGTTGCCTTTCTTGACTCGGAAAAGATTGTTGTCGGGTGTCTTGATCAAGGCGAAGACTTCGCGCTTCTGTGCCAGCGTTCCGACCATGCGGAGGTTTTCGAGCGGGTAAGCTTCCAGCGGTTCGCGCGGGCGATTGAGATCCGGCTGGATGTTGCTGCCGGCTGTTTGCTTGGGCGCTTCGATCTTGCGCGGACGGAACGGATCGAGCAGCCCGTCCTTGTCCGCCATGTACGCGAACGCCTCGAACGGCTTCACCTCGGGCAGCGGCTCGATGCGCGGCCGCGGCATGTTGTCCTGATCCTTGACCCAGGCCTCGAGCTCCCGCATCTCCTCGCCGGCGCATCCTGCCAGCAGCACGGCGGCCAACACGATTGCGGTGCGTGCGCCCATCATCTGCCTTTCGCCTGGGCCTTGGCGGCCTTGCGCTGTCGAGCCACTTCTTCTTCGTCGAGATAGCGGTAGGTCTTGGCCACCGCATCCATGATGAGCTGGCCGTCCTTGCCCGCCGTCATGCCGATGTCGTTCAGCGTCACGATTCGGGACAGGCGCGAGATGTCGGTCGCGAACGCGCCGAAATCGTGATAGCTGCCGGTGATCCGCAGCTGGATGGGCAGTTCCGCATAGAACTCGGACATCGTCTCGGCCGCGGCGGGCTTGAAGAGCTCGAATTGCAGCCCTCGTCCCAGGCCGGCCTGGTTGATGTCGGTCAGCAATGCATCCATCTCGGACTTGCTCGGAAGCTGCTTGAGCAGCGCGCCGAAGGACTTTTCGATGTCGCCGAGCTGCTTGCGGTAGGCCTCCAGATTGATCGCCTGCTTCTTCTTGTCGAGGAAGGTCTGGCGCAGCTGCGCTTCCTTGCTGCGGTGGCCATCCAGCTCTTCCATCTGGTTCTGCCAATCGAACCAGTAGCTCAGGAACACGATCAGCAACAGCAGGATCACCAGCGCGCCGAGCTTCGGCCCGAGCGGCCAGTTACCGATGTTTTTGGGGTCGAGTCGCCTCAGGTCGTCCAGCGTCATGCGGGCACCTAGATCAGGAGAGTCAGCCGCCTACGGAGGCGACGGCAGCCGAAGTGCGTAGCGGTGTGCTTGCTGGATCCAGGCGTCCGGTTCGAGCCGGCTTGCCGCCCGACTTGCCGTCGTCGGCCTGAGCCCGGGCCAGGTTCACGTTGAGCTGGAATTCGGACAGACGCTGGTTGTTCTGCAGCGCTGTCTTGATCTCTACCAGCGAGGCCTGCTCCAGCCACGGAGAGGACTCGAGGTTACGCATGAGCGTCGAGACGCGCGCGTTGGATTGGGCGTAGCCGTTGATCGCCACCCGCTGTCCGGTTTGCTTCACCGCCTTGAGGTACACCCCGTCGGGGAGCTGGCGCACCAGCTCGTCGAGCAGATGGACGGCCTCGGCCCGGTTTGCTTGAAGGGATTCGACCACTTTCTTGCGCGCCAACAACTGTGCAGTCTGTTCGCGCAGCTTCTGGATTTCGGCGATCTGCTTGTCGAGCTCGACGATCTTTTGCTCGAGGTACTGGTTGCGTGCCAACTGGTCTTCGATGCGGTCGGCGAACAGGCTGTGCACGACGAACCAGATGCCGGCGCCGAACAGCGCAACCGCCGCGGCGATGACGAAGAACTGGCGCTGCAGCGCCTTTCGCTTCAGCGCCCGATGCGGCAGCAGATTGATGCGGATCATGACGGATCGAACCTGCGCATGGCCAGCCCGCACGCCACCATGAGCGCCGGTGCATCGGTTTGGAGATTGCGCGGACGCACCTTGCCGGACAACTGCATGCCGGTGAACGGGTTCGCCACGAGCGTATTCACTTGCGTGCGCTTGGCCACCGCCTCATCGATTCCGGGGATCGAGGCGCAACCGCCGGCGAGCACGATATGGTGCATCTGGTTGAACTGGGTGGAGGCGAAGAAGAATTGCAGCGAGCGCGCGACTTCGAGGCTCAGGGTGTCGATGAACGGGGTGAGCACCTCGGATTCGTAGTTCTCGGGCAATTGCCCGGTGGTGCGCTTGGCCGCCTCCGCTTCTTCGGGTGTGAGCCCGAACACCCGCTGGATGTCCAGCGTGAGCTGATTGCCGCCGAACGGCTGCTCGCGCGCATAGACCGACTGGCCGTTGCGCATGACGCTCAAGGTCATGAGGTTGGAGCCGACGTCGAACACGGCGACATTCTGGTCCTTGCCCTGCTGCGGAAAGCTGCGCTCGATCAGCTCGAACGCGGTCTGGGTCGCGTACGACTCGACGTCCATCACCACCGTCTTCAGGCCCAGGCCCGCGGCCTCGGCGACCGCCTGTCGATCCTCGACCTTCTCCTTGCGCGAGGCCGCGATCAGCACTTCGACATCGTCGGGACTGTTGGCTGCGGGCCCCAGAACCTGGAAGTCGAGGTTGACTTCATCGAGCGAGAACGGGATGTACTGGTTCGCTTCCGTTTCGACGGTGAGCTCCAACTCGTCGTCCTGCTGGCCCGCGGGCACGATGATCTTCTTGGTGATCACGGCCGAGGTGGGCAGTGCCATGGCGAGATTCTTGATCCCGAAACCAGCACGCTTGTAACCCCGTTTGAGCGAATCGGCCACCGCGTCGAGGTTCTGGATGTTGCCGTCGACCACCGAATCGCGCGGCAGCGGTTCGATGGCGTAGCGCTCGATGCGCAGGACGTTCTTGCCCGCATCGGCGATCTCGACCAGCTTGACCGAGGACGAGCTGATGTCGCACCCGATTACCGGAGGTGTCTTCACCTTGAAGAGTCCCCCCAGAAAGCTCAGGTCGAAACCCGATTTTCCCTTGAACGTTGGCAAGTTAGCCACTTTACGTATAATTTACATGAAATCCTAGCAACAACCGATTTGAGAGTAAAGCAATAATACCGAGGGTTTCCGGCCGCTTATAATCGTGTCGGCTTTTTGCAACAAGGTGTATGTGCCTGTCCGCCGGTTGCACTTTTGCGCTCGCATAGCGTCTCACGCATCTGTCCGTCATTCAAGGATTCAGCTCTCACATGCGCCGCGCGCTGACCATCCTGTTCGTTTTTCTCGCCGTACCCTTGGCGGCCGCGCTGCTGCTGACCTTCGCGGTCATCCTGGTCTACCCGACGTTGCCGTCGCTGGAAGCCCTGACCGACTATCGGCCCAAGATCCCGCTGCAGGTGTTTACGGCCGACGGCGTGCTGATCGGGGAGTTCGGGGAGGAACGGCGCGCGCTGGTGCGCATCGAAGACGTGCCCGAAATGATGAAGCGGGCGATCGTGGCGGCCGAGGACGAGCGCTTCTACATGCATGGCGGCGTCGACTATGTCGGCGTGGCCCGGGCGGCGTGGTCGAACTTCACCTCCGGCGGGGTGAAGCAGGGCGCCAGCACCATCACGATGCAGGTCGCGCGCAATTTCTTCCTCTCCAGGGAAAAGACTTTCAGTCGTAAATTCAACGAGATGCTGCTCGCCTTCAAGATCGAGCACAGCCTCAGCAAGGACCAGATCCTGCAGCTGTACATCAACCAGATTTTCCTCGGCCAGCGCGCGTTCGGCTTCGCTGCTGCCGCCCGCATCTACTTCGGCAAATCGCTCGAGAACCTGAGCATCGCCGAAATGGCCATGCTGGCCGGACTGCCCAAGGCGCCGTCGCGTTTCAACCCGGTGGCGAACTTGAAACGCGCCACTGCCCGCCAGCATTACGTGCTGGGGCGGATGCGCGATCTGGGCGACATCACCGATGCCCAGTACCAGGCAGCATTGGCCCAGCAACTCGCCATCACGGGGGTGCTACGGGAATACGCGCTGCACGCGGACCATTTCGCCGAAATGATTCGTCAGGCGATGTACGACCGTTACCAGGAAGAGGCCTACCACCGCGGTTATCGGGTCTACACGACCCTCGACAGCCGGCATCAGCGCGCAGCCTACGAGGCGGTTCGCGCCGGCGTCCTGGCCTACGATCGGCGTCATGGCTACCGCGGTCCGGAAGCCTTCGTCGACCTGCCGGCAGGCGCAAGCGATGACGTGGCCGAAGACGTGCTGCAGGATTTTCCGGACAGCGATGACCTGCTGGCCGCGGTCGTGGTCGAGGCGCATGCTCGCGAGGTACGTGCGGTGGTCCGCGGTGGCGAGCGCATCACCATTCGCGGAGACGGGCTGAAGTTCTCGCTGCCGGCGCTTTCGGAGAAAGCGAGCGCTAACCAGCGCATTCGGCGCGGGGCTATTGTGCGGGTGCGCAAGGATGCCAAGGGGGGCTGGGCCATTGTGCAGCTGCCGCAGGTCGAAGCGAGTCTGGTTTCGATCGATCCCCGTGACGGCGCCATCCGCGCGCTGGTGGGTGGGTTCGATTTCAAGCGCAACAAGTACAACCACGTCACCCAGGCGCTGCGCCAGCCGGGGTCGAGCTTCAAGCCGTTCATCTACTCGGCTGCGCTCGAGAAGGGCTTCACCCCGGCCACCATCATCAACGATGCGCCGCTGCGCTTCGAGGCCCAGCAAACCGGGTCGGAGGCGTGGGAGCCGCACAACTACGACGGCACGTTCGATGGTCCGATGCGACTGCGCACCGCGCTCGCAAAGTCCAAGAACCTGGTGTCGGTGCGTATCCTGCAGGACATCACGCCGCAATACGCCCAGGACTACATCGCTCGCTTCGGTTTCGACCCGAAGCTGCACCCGGCCTATCTCACGATGGCGCTGGGCGCGGGCAACGTCACGCCGATGCAGATGGTCGTCGGCTACTCGGTACTCGCCAACGGCGGCTTCCGCGTCATGCCGTACTTCATCGAGCGCATCGAGGACCCCCGCGGCAAGGTGCTGGCGAAGGCACAACCGCGCCGCGCCGGTGAGGGCGCCGATCGCGTCGTCGATGCACGCAATGCCTTCCTGATGTCGAGCCTGTTGCAAGAGGTCGTGCGCTCCGGTACGGCCGGCCGCGCCATGCAATTGGGCCGCTCGGATCTCGCCGGCAAGACCGGCACCACCAACGATTTCGTCGATGCCTGGTTCGCCGGCTATCAGACCGGATTGGTCGCGGTGGCCTGGATTGGTTTCGACAATCCGCGCTCGCTCGGACGCAATGAAACCGGAAGCCGTGCGGCCCTGCCGATGTGGATGTCCTACATGGGCGACGTGCTGGAGGGTGTGCCGCAGCAGGCGCTTACACCGCCTCCAGGCATCATGTCGGCGCACATCGATCCCCTGACCGGGCTGCGATTGGAGATCGGAGGGGTGAATGAATACTTCTACCAGGAGTCGCTGCCGCCTGAGCAGCCGCTGGAGCCGCCGCTGAGTGTCGAGCGGCCGTCCGACGAGGTTCGAAACCAGCTTTTTTGAGGGCGAAGCGTGGCGAGAGAGGGATCAGGCCGGAACGGCCATCTGCGCGAACGCATCGCCCATCTCGCGGCGCGCATCATGGCCGAAGACGGTGTCGACGACTTCGGCTACGCCAAGCGCAAGGCTGCCCGCCAAGCCGGCGCGCGCGACGCGAAGGCCATGCCGGACAATCAGGAGATCGAGCAGGCGCTCGCCGCTTATCGCGCCCTCTATCAGCCGCAGGAACATCCCCCGCTGCTGCTGCAATTACGCGAGCAGGCGCTTACTGTCATGCGGATGCTGGCCCGCTTCAACCCCCACCTGACCGGTTCGGTGCTGTCGGGCGTCGCGGGCCGGCACTCCGACATCGATCTGCAGCTCTTTGCCGAGAGCGCCAAGGAAGTCGAGATTTTTCTCTTGAACGAGGGTGTGCGCTATCGCGCCTCCCAGGCGCGGGTGTACCTGAACAACGACGAGCGGATCGTGCCCGGCTTCAGCTTCGAGCACGCGGCGATCGAGGTCCGGTTGACGGTATTCGATGCGCGTGACCTGCGTCATAACATCCGGACCACCCCGGCGGGGAGGCCGCTCGAGCGGGCACCGATCGCCACGGTCGAGGAGCTCATCGCCTGCGCCGGTTAGCACACCCGTCACCGGGTTTAGTCCAACGTCCACAGTTGGGTTGGTTAGGCTTCTTCGCGCAACCACTGCGCAGCCTGCAGCGCGAAGTAAGTGAGGATGCCGTCGGCGCCCGCGCGCTTCATCGCCAGCAGCGATTCGAGAATGCACTTGCGTTCATCGATCCAGCCGTTCTGGCCGGCGGCCTTCAGCATCGCGTATTCGCCGCTCACCTGATAGACGAAGGTCGGCACGCGGAATTCTTCCTTCACCCGCCGCACGATGTCCAGGTACGGCAGGCCCGGCTTCACCATCACCATGTCGGCGCCTTCGTCCAGATCGAGCGCCACCTCGCGCAAAGCCTCGTCGGAATTCGCCGGGTCCATCTGATAGGTGTACTTGTCGCCGCCGCCGAGCGTCGCGCTGGAACCCACGGCGTCGCGAAACGGCCCGTAGAACGAGGAGGCGTACTTCGCCGAGTACGCCAGAATGCGGGTGTGGACATGGCCTTGCGCATCGAGCGCGGCTCGAATGGCGCCGATGCGCCCGTCCATCATGTCGGAGGGCGCCACCATGTCGACGCCTGCGGCGGCCTGGGTCAAGGCCTGGCGCTGCAAGGCTGCCAGCGTCTCGTCGTTGAGGACGTAGCCGTTCGCGTCCAGCAGGCCGTCCTGGCCGTGGCTCGTATACGGGTCGAGGGCGACATCGGTCATGACGCCGAGCCCGGGGAAGGCTCGCTTCAAGGCGGCGATCGCCCGGGGCATCAGGCCCTCGGGGTTGTAAGCCTCGCGGCCGTCGGCGCTTTTCAGCCGCGAATCGATTGCGGGAAAGAGCGCAATCGCGGGCACGCCGAGATGCACGCAGCGCTGCGCTTCTTCGAGCAGGCGGTCGATTGTCATGCGGCGAACGCCGGGCATCGAGTCGACGCTCTCGGTGCGGCTGCTGCCGTCCAGCACGAAAACCGGATAGATGAAGTCGTCGGCTGCGAGCTTGTGCTCGCGCATGAGCCGGCGGCTGAACTCGTCGCGGCGCATGCGGCGCATTCGGAGCGACGGAAAACGAACGGTGCGGATCTGGGTCAAGGCGGGCTCCTGAAAAACCATGCCGCGCGTAGGCGAAAGAGGATCGGGGAACTTATTTCCGGCCGGGCGCGTCTCAATTCGCAGACGATGTCTCATCGTCTCCCGCTTCTCCTCCCTGAGCGGGCGCCTTAATCCCAATTAAGGCATTTTTGCCCCCGGCTTTGCTCCCCTTTAGCCGGGGGTTCTTATTTTGTGCGCCCGCTTTTTCGATCGGTTGCGCAACGGGCAGGTCGAGCCAGCCGGCAACTACCGCGCGCGCGGGCTCGACACCGGTTCCGGCAAGGCTCGAAAAAAGCTGCACGCTGCACATCATGCCGGATGTCGCCGTCCATTGCTCGACCTGGCGCAAAGCCGCCAGGGCCTGGTTGCGCGACAGCTTGTCCGCCTTGGTCAGGAGAATATGCACGGGCCGGTGGCGAGGCGCAAACCACGCGAGCAACTGCCGATCGAGCGGCATCAGTGGATGGCGAACGTCCATGATGAGGACGAGGCCCTGCAGCGCTTCGCGCTGCGCCAGGTAACCGTCGACCAGCTGACCCCACTGTCGCCGTAACGACTCGCTGACCCGCGCATAACCGTAACCCGGCAAGTCGACGAGAAACCGCTGCGGCGCGACTTCGAACAGCTGGATTGTGCGTGTCTTGCCCGGTTGACGCGCGACATAGGCCAGCCGGCGCCGGCGCGTGAGCGTGTTGATCGCGCTCGACTTGCCGGCGTTGGAGCGGCCCGCGAACGCGACTTCGCGTCCCGCTTCCGACGGTAGCTGACTTAATTCGGCGACGGTGCGCAGCAGTCGGGCTTGATCGAAGACAGTCATGAGGCTTTGGCGGCGAGGCCCGCGCCTGGCATCGGCCTGGGCGCTTACTATAGAATACGCCGCTTTCGATCAGGCGTCGTGAAGGGCAGGGCGATGAGGGTGTGCGCAGCAGCGCTTGCAATGGGGATCGCAATGGCAGGCGCAAGCGCCTGGGCAGCCAAGCCGGCGAAGGGCGGTCCGGATCTCGCGAGGGGTCAAAAAATCGCGGCTGAAGTTTGCGCCGCCTGCCATGGTCCGGACGGCAACAGTCCCTTGCCCGAGAACCCGAAGCTGGCTGCGCAAATGGCTGCCTATACCGCCAAGCAGCTCGCCGACTTCAAGGCGGGCAAGGAACGCAAGAACCCGATCATGTCTCCCATGGCCGCGCCGCTATCGGCCGCGGACATGCAGGCGGTGGCAGCCCACTATGCCGCGCAGAAGCCGAGAATGGGCGCGGCGCGCAACAAGGAAACGCTGAGCGTGGGCGAGAAGCTCTACCGGGCTGGCAATGCGGCAAAGGGCGTGCCGGCCTGCAGCGGCTGTCACGGACCCGCCGGTGCCGGCATCGCGGCGCAGTATCCCCGCCTCTCCGGTCAGCACGCCCAATACACCGCGGCACAGCTGCGCGCGTTCCGCTCCGACGAGCGCAGCAACGATCCGAACCAGATCATGCGTATGATCACGGAGCGTCTGTCGGATCAGGAGATCGCCGCCGTCGCCGACTACATCGCCGGGCTGCACTGAGAGACGGTCCGGCCGAAGTTTCCTTCGTTGGCTCCCTGCGCAGACACGAGCCCCGGAACGTTCAACGGCATACGATGGATGCCCGTGCGCACGGGAATGACCTGGGCGGCCCTGGCGTTCTACCCGGCGTTGCGCGCGGCGGAGCGAAACGCCTGCTTCGCGGCATCCACGCTGCGCTCGATCTCGGCCTCGCCGTGGGCGGATGAGACGAAGCCCGTTTCATAAGCCGAAGGCGCGAGATAGACGCCTTGCGCCAGCATCGCGTGGAAGAAGTGGTTGAACGCGGCTGCGTTGCACGTCATGACTTCGGCGAGGCTCGTTGGCGCGCTCGAGCGGAAATAAAATCCGAACATGCCGCCGATCGATTGCGCGCTGAACGCGACACCGGCTTGCCGCGCCGCCTCGGTAAATCCGGTGGTGAGCTTGCGCGTCGTTTCCGCCAGGCGCTCGTAGTAGCCGGGCGAGCGCACCAGCCGCAGCGTGGCGAGCCCGGCCGCGACCGCGAGCGGATTACCCGCTAGCGTCCCCGCCTGATACACCGGGCCGAGTGGCGCAACGCACGCCATGATGTCGCGCCGGCCGCCGAAGGCGGCCAAGGGCATGCCGCCGCCGACGACCTTGCCGAGCGTCACCAGATCCGGCGTGATGCCGTACAGCGCGCTCGCGCCTTGCAAGCCGACGCGAAAACCGGTCATCACCTCATCCAGGATCAGCACCGCCCCGTGGCGCGTGGTGAGCTCGCGCAGGCGCGCGAGAAAATCCTCGGCCGGCGCCACCAGGTTCATGTTGCCGGCGACCGGCTCCACGATCACCGCGGCGATGCGGCTACCCGCCTCCGCGAACGCCGCTCGCACGGCGGCGATGTCGTTGTACGGCACAACCTGTGTGTGTCTGGCGACATCGGCGGGCACACCGGCCGAGCTCGGTTGGCCGAAGGTGAGCGCGCCCGAGCCGGCCTTGACCAGCAGCCCATCGGCGTGGCCGTGGTAGCAGCCGTCGAACTTGACGATCGTATCGCGCCCCGTGAATCCTCGCGCGAGGCGGATTGCGCTCATCGTCGCTTCGGTGCCGGAGCTGACCAGCCGTACCTGCTCCAGACCCGGCACCAGCGTGCACAGGAGTTCGGCCAGCTCGACCTCGGCTGCGGTGGGTGCGCCGTAACTCAAGCCGGCGGCGGCGGCGGCCTGCACGGCGCCCACCACCTCGGGATGCGCGTGACCGACGATCATCGGGCCCCACGAGCCGACGTAGTCGATGTAGCGCCGGCCGTCGACATCGGTAAGCCAGGCGCCGCTTGCGCTGCGAATGAAAGGCGGCGTGCCGCCGACCGCGCGAAACGCACGCACCGGCGAGTTCACGCCACCCGGGATGACGCGTTGCGCGCGCGCGAAGAGCTCGTCGCTCGTCATGGCCTAGCGTGTGCGTACAGGTCGGCGAACCGGCGCGCGGTTGCCGCGATGTCGGCGCTGTCGAACAGCGCCGAGACGACGGCCAGCGCATCCACGCCACCGTCGACCAGGGGACGCGCATTGCCGAGCGTGATACCGCCGATCGCCACGATCGGCAACGCCACGAGCCGTCTTGCCTCGGCGACGAGATCGAGCGAGGCCCGGATGTCGCCGGGCTTGGTGGTGGAGGCGAAAAAGCGACCGAAGGCGACGTAGTCGGCGCCGCTACGTTTCGCGCCAAGCGCGCGGTCGATCTCGTTGTAGCACGACACGCCGATGAGGGCATCGGGCAGCCGCGCCCGCGCCTTGGCCGCATCGCCGTCGTCGCGTCCGAGATGCACGCCTTCGGCGCCGATTTGCGCCGCGAGCTCGAGATCATCGTTGACGATCAGCGGCACGTCGTGGCGGCGACAGATGGCAAGCAGCGTGGCGGCCTGTTCGAAACGCAACACGTCCGACGCGGTCTTGTTGCGATACTGCAGCAGGCGCGCCCCGCCGCTCAGCGCCGTTTCCACCAGCGTGCACAGGCGCGCGGTATCCGGTTCGTCGGGCGTGACCGCGTACAGGCCGCGGATCGGCGGGTCAGTCCTTGTCTTCGTCATCGTCGCGAGCCCAGAACATCCGGTCCGGAATGTGCTGGCCCATGCCCGGGCGGAAGCCCTGCTTCAAACTCTGCCACGTGAACTCCTGCGCATCCCGCACCGCCTCTTCCATGGTCAGGCCGTTGGCGAGCGTGGCTGCGACGGCGGCCGCCAGCGTGCAGCCCGAGCCGTGATAGGAGCCGACGAGCCGGTCCCAAGAGTCGGAACGAACCACTCCGTCCTGGTTGTAGAGCGTGTTGATCACCTTCGGCGTATTGGCGTGCGTGCCGGTGACGAGCACGTATTGGCAACCGAGTTGCACGATGCGCCGTGCGTAGACGCTCTCTTCCAGCTCGTCCGAGTCGTCGCCCTCGTTGACCGCGAGCCGGCGCGCCTCCACCACGTTGGGCGTGAGGATGGTTGTCTGCGGAAACAGCATCTCGCGCATGGCGGCAATGAGCTCGTCGCCGGCGAATTCGTCGCCGCGTCCCGAAGCAAGCACCGGATCGAGCACCAGCGGCACATCCGGATAGTCGGAGACCACCTCGGCGATCGCGGCGATATTCTCGACGCTGCCCAGAACGCCCAGCTTGAATGCAGCCACCGGCATGTCCTCGAGCACGCAGCGCGCCTGATCGGCGACCCAATCCGGTTCGATCGGCATCACGGCCTCGACGCCGATCGTGTCCTGCACCGTGAGTCCGGTGACGACGCTGACCGGGTGGCAACCCATGGCCGCGAGCGTGAGGATGTCGGCCTGCATGCCCGCGCCGCCGCTCGGATCGGTCGCAGCGAACACCAGCACGATCGGGGGTGCTTCGCTCATGGCGCTCTGGCGGGGAAAGATTATCGATTAGAATCCCATTGTATCCGCAAACTTCGAACGCAAGCCATGACGACCGTCGACGCCACGGTGTATCGGACCTATATGTGCCTCATTTGCGGTTTCGTCTACAGCGAAGCCGCTGGATTGCCGGAGGAAGGCATTGCGCCCGGCACGCGCTGGGAAGACGTGCCGATGAACTGGTCGTGCCCGGAGTGCGGCGCGCGCAAGGAAGATTTCGAAATGGTGGAGATCTGAACCCGATCGATTCCTTACAGCGGAGACGCGAATGCGCATTCTGCACACCATGATCCGGGTGGGCGACCTCGAGCGCTCGATCGATTTCTATACCAAGGTGCTCGGCATGCAGGTGTTGCGGCGGCGGGACTATCCCGACGGCCGCTTCACCAACTGCTTCGTCGGCTACGATGACGAGGCGCGCACCGCGGTGCTGGAGCTCACCCACAACTGGGATACCAAGAGCTACGACATGGGCAACGGCTATGGCCATGTCGCGATCGAGGTCGATGACGCGTACAAGGCGTGCGAAGAGGTCACGCGCCGCGGCGGCAAGGTGGCGCGCCCGGCCGGCCCCATGAAGCACGGCACCACCGTGATCGCGTTCGTCGAAGACCCGGACGGCTACAAGATCGAATTCGTGCAGCGCAAGGCGGCCTGAGGACGTCTCACCGCGCTTGCCCGATCGCGTTCGAAAGGGCGACGTATTGCGCGACCGCGAGCGTTTCGCCGCGCGCTTGCGGATCGATGCCCACCGAGCGCATCTGCGCTTCGTCGGCAATGCCCGCAAGCGCGTTGCGCAGCGTCTTGCGCCGCTGCGAGAACGCCGCCGCGACGACGCGGCGAAAGATATCTTCATCGCTTGCCCGCCAGGGCAAGGGCGCGCGCGGACGCAGGCGTGCGAACGCCGATTCGACCTTGGGCTGCGGCCGAAACGCACCGGACGGGACGCGGAACAGCCGCTCGATCGCGAACCGGTAGCCGAGCATCACCGTGAGCCGCCCGTACTCGCGGCTGCCCGCCGCCGCCGTCATGCGATCGACCACTTCCCGTTGTAGCATCACGTGGATGTCGCGGATCGACGCGGTGTATTCGAGCAGTCGAAACAGCAGCGGCGAGGAGATGTTGTACGGCAGATTGCCGACGACGCGAAGATCGCTGCCCACGGCTGCAAAATCGTAATCGAGCGCATCGCCGACGTGCACCGCGAGTTTCCCGCGCGCATGGCCTTGCTCCAGGCGCGCGGCGAGATCGCGGTCGATCTCCACCACATCCAGCCGGTTCACCCGCTCGAGCAGCGCCCCCGTCAGCGCGCCCAATCCCGGACCGATCTCGATCACACGGTCATCGGGCTGCGGATCGATGCAATCAACGATGCGCCGCACGATGGCAGGCTCGACCAGGAAGTTCTGGCCGAAGCGCTTGCGCGCGCGGTGGAGTGCGAGCTCGGCCATCGGCTTATGGACGCTCCGGAAAGCGATTGACAAGCCGCTTTCCGCACTTCGCTCCCCTCTCCCTTCGGGAGAGGGGTTGGGGGTGAGGGAGCGAGCGGTCAGCCATTTGGCGGAAGCTCGCTACCCGCGTTCGAGCCGCAGGACATCGGCCGGCTTCGGTGAACCCGGCGGACGCGCCGGCGACATCAACCTTCGACGGCTCGGGTGGCGCCAGCGATCGGCCGCAGGCGCGCTTGCGGCATCATGCGTCCGGCATTGCGCGCCATGATCGCCGCCGCCTCGATCGCTTCGATGAGGCTCCCCGCGTCGGCCTTGCCGCTGCCCGCGATGTCGAGCGCCGTTCCGTGATCGACCGAGGTGCGCACGATCGGCAGCCCCAGCGTGACATTGATGCCGCAGCCGAAGCTCGCATACTTGAGCACCGGCAAGCCCTGGTCGTGATACATCGTGAGCACCGCGTCGAACGCTTTCAGGCGCGCCGGCGTGAACAGCGTATCGGCGGGGAATGGCCCTTGCACGTCGAGGCCCTCGGCGGCGAGGCGTTCGATCACCGGGGCGATGATCTCGATCTCCTCGCGCCCCAGATAACCCGACTCGCCGGCGTGCGGATTCAAGCCGGCAACGCCGATGCGCGGGCGCTCCAGCGCGTAGCGCCAGGAAAGATCGTGGACGAGGATGCGCAGCGTCTGCTCCAGCATCGGCTGGTCGAGCCGCGCCGGCACCTCGCTCAAGGCGACGTGCGTGGTGGCGAGCGCGACCCGCAATCCACCGCCGCACAGCATCATCACCACGCGCGGCGTTGCGGTGCGCTCGGCCAGCATCTCGGTGTGACCGGTGAACGCGACGCCGGCCGCGTTGATGATGCCCTTGTGCACCGGTCCGGTGACCATCGCGTCGAAGCGGCCGTCGAGACAGCCGTCGACCGCGTGCTCGAGCGTCTCGATCACGTAGGCGCTGTTGCGGGCGTCGAGCTCGCCAGGCATGGCCGGCGCTCGCAGCGGGACATGCAGAATTTCGAGCGCGCCGGCCCGCTTGTCATTCGGATGGTCATCCTCTGCCCGCCACTCGCTCAGCTCGAGATCGATCCCGAGATCGCGGGCGCGGCTTGCCAGGAGATCGCGATCGGCGATGACGACCACGCGTGCCGGCAGCCGGCGCCCGGCAAGCCGTGCGACGATATCCGGTCCGATGCCGGCCGGTTCTCCCGGGGTCAATGCCAACGTGATCACGCGCTCGCGCTCCGCAGCTCTGGAACCCGCAACTGTAGCATTGCTTAGC